>JANOJI010000067.1:0-2717 GCA_031408175.1 Ilumatobacteraceae bacterium | reverse complement strand
GAGTTGGTGTTCGCGCGTCAGGGATTCGACAACTCCGGCGTCGGCATCGGCGAGATGCTGGCCTGGCCGTCGTTGGTCACCCATCCGCACGAAACCACGAGGATCGGCAGCGGTGTGAAATATGCACTGACGGTGTGGTTCGAGTTGCCGTCGTTCTGAGGGCTCGATGGAGTAAAATCGACGACGAGATGAATCGGCGCGCTGCATCCCAATCCCTGCCGATGCTGTTGCCTGCGTTAGCCCTCGTGTTGGGATCGTGCTCGCAGAACGGTTCGCTGGTGGCCGCGCAGACCATTCCTCCGCCCATCACCTTGTCGGGACTTCCGGCCCCGACATCGCAAGAAGTGGTCACGAGCCCGGCAACCGAGCCGGCAACGACCGTCGCAACCACGACCACCGAACCGGCCACCACCACCGAGGCACCCACCACAACCACCGAGGCATCGACCACGACAGCCGAGCCCACCACCACGACCACCTTGCCGCCGAACGTCGAACTGGTGGGCGCGTCGGCAGTGCCGCTGGAAGCAGTCGGCGGGCGTAGCGGCGAGGCCACCGCTGTGATTCAGGCCAGGTTGCTGCAGCTCGGCTTCTGGAACGCCGGCGCCGATGGCGAGTACGGCTTCACGACGAAGCAGGCGGTGATGGCCTTCCAGAAGTACATCGGTCTGCCGGCCGATGGCTTCGTCGATCAGACCACCGCCGACTACTTGGCCAACTTCGTCGAGAAGGCTCACGGATCCGCCGACACTGGCACCCTCGTCGAGATCGACAAGGCCAAGCAGCTGCTGTTCATCGTGGTCGATGGCAAGACCGCGTGGACGTTCAACACCTCCACCGGAAGCGGCATCCCCTACGAGGCGGTCAATCAGAAGGATCCGACCAAGATCGAAAAAGGCGATGCGGTCACGCCGGATGGCTTGTTCCGCACCACCCGCGAGCGCCCGGAGGGCTGGTGGGAGGGCGATCTGGGCAAGATCTACCGACCGAAGTACTTCATCGGAGGGATTGCCGTCCACGGCATGACCAATGTGCCCAACTATCCAGCATCACATGGATGTGTGCGGCTGAGCACGGGGGCGATGGACTTCATATGGGATCAGAACCTCATGCCGCTGCGCATCACGGTCTGGGTGCACAGCTAGTTCGAGCTGTCAACCGACCAGTTCCCGGAGATGACGGTCGAGATCGATCGTCGATGTCGGTAGCTCATCGCTCCACACGGCGAGATCGGCAGAACGGGTGATGGGAGCAGCTTGTAGCGCTTCAATCAGCATGGATGTGCGGTAGCGCGTGGATTCCGACTTGCTGGCCAACACGAGGACTCGGCCGCGGTGGCGGATGATGGTTTCGCCGGCACCGAAGACGTCGCCAACAACCCCGGCGGTTGTCACCATCACGGCGTCCCGCTCGAACGGGGCAAGGTCGTCGGTCTCGGCGTCGACGATCACGAAGCAATAGGCGTCGCTCGGTGCGATCCCAAAGGTGCGACAGTGCTGATAGACCTCCTTGAGCCGAATGCGCAGTACCGCAGGGGTACCGAGACCCGTGACGGCATCGACGCACACTCCCGAGTGCGCACCACGTACGTATCGCTCTGCCCACCCCTCGGCGAGGGCGGCGAGCGATTCGAACGCGTGGAGTTCGGCGCGTCGTGAGCGAGTGGTCAGGGTCGAGAGCTCGGCAATCCAGGTGTTGAGCTGTTCGAGCGGCCAGCCGAGATCGCCCATGGTGTTGCCGAGCCGGCGCAGTGCGCCACGCAGCCCGCGGCGTCGCTTGTGCAGGGTTTCGACGACGTCGGCTGCGGCGTCGATGATGCTGAGATCGAGCTGCTGGCCGGCATCGAGCTGGATCATGACCAGCCACCTGTCGAGGACTGTGCGCCAGTCTGTGCCGATACCGACGAGACGCCCCCGTGACCTTCGCATATCGCGTTATCGGCACAAACGCTGGAGACCTTGAGTCAGTCGTCGGCGCGACGGATGCGCAAACGGCGGTCGTCGGCCGTGAGGCATCGCCCGGTTTCCAGATCGAACCGCCAGCCGTGCAGCGTGCAAACGAACTCGTCGTCGTCGATCTCGCCGAACACGCTGAGATCGGCCTGGCGATGCGGGCACAGCCGCTCGACGATGTAGTCGCCGATCCTGATCTCCTCGCCGGCCAGGTCGTCGCGCCGCGGGTCGAGGCGCTGTTTGGCTTCGGCCTCGGTGCGGCGCATGCGCTCAGGTGACAGCGACTTGAAGAAGTTGTAGACGTACTCGTTGAACGGTCCGGCCCGCCATGCCCGGAACCGGCAGGACAGGAACAGGGCGTTGCTCCAGTCGACCGAGCGTTGGGCGACCACGGTTTCGACCAACTCTCGCTGGATCTCGAAACGAAACGCGTAAGTCTCACCGTCGTACTCGCGCACCTCGCCCTGCGGGAAGTCGATGATCACGGCGAGGTCCCCGGCGCGGAGCAGGCAGCGATCCCCGACGCCACCGCACAGCGACGGCGCCATCGCCAGCAACGGCTCCCACCATGCCTTCAGCGTGGTCAGCAGATCGGTGCTGGGCGGATTCCAGCTGCGATGCATATCGGTGAGCCATGGCATCCAGTCGGCCTGATACCGGCGGAGGTAGTCGGCCTTGTGGTCGAAGATCGCATCGACGGCCTCATCGGGGATCGGATGAGTGACGGTGATCGAATCGGTCGTGACGTCGATGGCGGTGCCGGGT
>JANOJI010000485.1:0-1734 GCA_031408175.1 Ilumatobacteraceae bacterium | reverse complement strand
GGACGGCACCGACGTCTACGCCAACCGCGCCGTGCTGTTCGTCACCACCCGGTGGGGCAAGATCCGCTGCCAGGAGGACTACGAAGACACCGAGCGGGTCGCCGCCTACGACCGCGTGTTGGCAGCACGCTCGCAGTAGGTTGATCATCGATGCCGAGGCGCGACCGTTTGGCCAGCGGTATCGGCGTGACGCTGCGGGTCAACGGCACGGCCGAGCTGTCCACGGACGCCGCGCTTCGGCACTCGTTCTCCATCGACGACAAACCGCCGACAACGGTCATCGTCGTCACCACGACATCGGTCTACACGCAGTGCCCGAAGGCCTTGATCCGCTCACATCTGTGGGATCCGTCGCGACATCGACAGCCGTCCGAGCTCCCATCTCCCGGTGAGATCCTGCACGCCATCACCTCCGGCGCGTTCGACGGCAAGGCCTACGACGCCGCATATCCGGAGCGGGTGCGTCAGACCATCTACTGACTCGTGATCCAACGCCCGCCCCTGCCTCAAATGTGAGCCGCAGCCCAGCACTAGGGTGGCGAGAGTTTGACTGAGAGGGGACCCAGTGGGCCGCATAGTTTTCGTGGGTGGCGGAATTGTCGGCACGTGCGCAGCGATGATGCTGGCCAATGACGGTCACGACGTGACGGTGCTCGAACGTGACCCCACCCCGCCACCGCCGCCGGACGTCGCATGGGACGAGTGGGACCGGCGCGGCGTCAATCAATTCAAGATGCTGCACTTCTTCCTCGCCAGGTTTCGACAGGTTGCCGACGCCGAGCTACCGGGCCTGACCGACGCGATGATCGCCGCGGGGGCACTGCGTCTGAACCCGCTGGCCGGCATACCCGAAGAGATCACGGGTGGATGGCGAGAAGGCGACGAGCGTTTCGACACCGTCACAGCCCGTCGGCCCGTCGGCGAGTCGGTCGTGGCCACCATGGCTGCGGCGACACCCGGGGTCGCTATTCGCCGCGGCATCGGAGTATGCGGTGTGCTCACCAGCACCGGGCCCGACGGCATCGTGCACGTCACGGGTGTACGCACCGACGACGGCGAGCAGATCGCGGCCGACCTCATCGTTGACGCCGGCGGACGGCGATCAGCGATGCCTGCCTGGTTGCGAGAGGCTGGTTCGCCCGGCCCCGACGAGATGATCGAGGACTGCGGGTTCGTGTACTACGGCCGCCATTTCCGCAGCGCTGACGGGACGATCCCGCCGGCGTTCGGTGGCCTGCTGCAGCACTACGGCTCCGTCTCCATCCTCACTCTGCCGGCCGACAACGGCACATGGGGAGTCGGTGTGGTCACCAGCTCGAAAGACGCCGCTCTCCGCGGCATGCTCGAGGTCAGTTGTTGGAACAAGGTCGTCGGCGCATTCCCCATGGTCGCCCATTGGATCGACGCCGAGCCGATCACCGATGTGAAGTTGATGGCCAAGATCGAGGACCGACAACGTGCCTACGTCATCGATGGCGTGCCGGTGGCCACCGGCGTCATCCCACTCGCTGACGCGTGGGCCTGCACCAATCCATCGCTCGGACGCGGCATCTCGATGGGCATCACCCACGCCGCAACACTGCGGTCAATGCTGCGCGACACGCCGCTCGACGACCCGCTGGCATTGGCCATGCGGTGGAGTGAACTGACGACCGAGCATGTCCAGCCGCTCTTTGCCGACACACTGTCATTCGATCGCCATCGCCTTGCCGAGGTCGAAGCCGTGATCGAAGG
>JANOJI010000059.1:0-11674 GCA_031408175.1 Ilumatobacteraceae bacterium | reverse complement strand
GCTTGGGCAGCTACTTCGAGACGCTGACCCCGAAGCAGCTCGAGACCATCGAGGCGATCGCCATGGACATGTGGGAGCCGTACATCAAGGCGACCCACCAGCACCTGCCGAACGAGGCGGGGGAGGCGGAGCGTGAGGACCTGGTGGTCGTGCGTGATGACTTCTGGGCGTCGACGTCGAACAAGCAGCTCAACTTCTTGCAGCACATCAAGACGATGCTGAAGATCGGCGGCCGTGCCGCGGTGGTGCTGCCCGACAACGTGCTGTTCGAGGCCGGCGCCGGTGAGACGATTCGCCGGCGACTGCTCGCCGAGTGCGATGTCCACACGATCCTGCGACTGCCGACGGGCATCTTCTACGCCCAGGGCGTGAAGGCCAACGTGGTGTTCTTCGAGCGCAAGCCGGCGGCCGCCTACCCGTGGACAAGGGCGACGTGGGTCTACGACTTGCGCACCAACATGCACTTCACCTTGAAGACCAAGACGCTGCAGTACGCAGACCTCGCCGACTTCGTGGACTCGTACAGCCCGGAGGATCGAAGCAAGCGCGTCGAGTCGGAGCGGTTCCACCGGTTCACCTACGACGAGCTGATGGCGCGCGACAAGGCAAACCTCGACATCACCTGGTTGCGCGACGAGTCGCTGGAAGACTCCAGCAACCTGCCCGCTCCCGGCGTGCTCGCCGCCGAGATCGTCGAAGAACTCGAAGCCGCCCTCGCCCAGTTCGCCGAGCTCGCGGCGTCGCTGCCGGTTGAGGCGGACGCGTAGCGCGCGGACCCGTTCGCGCGGGCGGATCAGAACTATCGCCGCTCGAGGCCGACTTCTTCTGATGGCGCCCTGAAGCCGAGGGCGCACCAGATTGAGCGATCCCGACCGGATGGCGGACCACGTGCTGCGTAACAGTCGCCAAGAGGCGGACTGCCGCTGCCAGTACGATAGGATGATCAGTATGAAAGATCCATCTGAACTATTGAACTCGTGATATACTGATCGTACTGGACTTACTGATGGAGAAACCTGATGGCTGACATGACTCCGAACAACGAAGACATCGGCACCGAGTCGTCGACCGCGCCTGCGGCCCGCCGGAAGCCGTCGACAGGTTTCCCCGTGGTTTCGCTCGCCGAGGCCGCAACGATCCTGAAGGAGGCGGGCAAATACGGGTTCGATCACTCCACCGCGGCCTTCGCTTCGTATATGGGTCACAGCACCACTAACAGCGGCGCTTTCCGGCAGAGGCTCGCAGCGTTCCGTGACTGGAAACTGATCGCTGGTCGGGGCGACCGGCTGGCGATGACCGACATCGCTCGCATGATCGCCCATCCGACCGACGATGAGGCTGAGCGCCGCGCGTTGCAGACGGCCTTCATGAACAGCCCGGTGTTCTTCAAGCTCTTCGACGAGAGCGCTAAGGGAAAGCCCCTGGCGGCAGGACCCCTCGGCAATCGAGCTGTGCTCAACCTCGGGGTAGCTCCCGGCTCCAAGGACAAGTTCGTGCAGTCGTTCGTCGATAGTGCAGTCGCTGCTGGCCTGGCGTCTCTCAACGAGGACGGTCAGATCGTCCTGGCGCCCCTCGACGCCGGTGCCGACGGCGGGCAGCAACCGAGCGAGGAGCAGTTCATCGACAGCAGGCAACCCGGCCTGCAATCGCCTGGGCGGACCCAGGTGGTGGCTCGGCAGGGAACCCCAGTAGTCCATCAAACCTGGGCCATCGACGGTGGCTCGATCGTCTTCGAAATCCGGACCGACAAACCGCTTCCGGCCACGGCGTTCACCACGGTGGGCGAAGTGGTCGCGAGTCTTGAGCACCTGGCCGACACGCTCGGACCCCGCGCCCCACATGGCGGCGCCGAGTCCGAGGAGACGGAGTTGTGAACAGATGACCGCCACCTCCCGGAGGAAGCCTGCGACGCCGTGGAGCATCCACTTCTTTCAGCGCGACGAGGCTGACGACGCTGAGCGCATTGTGCCGGCGATGGAGTTTCTCGACTCGATCCCCGCAAAGGTTGCGGCAGAGATCCACGCCGTCCTCGACGCTGTGGCCGCAGCGCCACCGCCTTCCTTCTCGGGTGGCGGCAAGTGGGAGGCGATGCACGACGACATGGCCGGCTACTTCGAGGTCCGAGTCCAGGGTGGCGGCATGAACCACCGGCTCTTCTGCGTCTTGGAGCGCGACGCTGAGGATCTAGGGGGATCGAGCATCGTCTGCATCGACGGATTGTCAAAGGCTCCGCGCACTGCGGCTCACCCGAGGGACTACCGGCGGGTCATGCGCTACGGCGCCGAGTTCCGGAAGCGGCGGACCGTGCTTGAGTAGTGGAAGCTCCCCGGCGGCGGGTTGGCAGGATCTCCAGCTGGAGAGCTCCGGCGAGCGCCACTAGGGTCGTGAGCGTGGGGTTCGGCCTCTCCGCCGAGAACAGACGGCGGATCGCCTCCGGCTTCACCCCAGCACGTCGAGCGAGCTCGGCCTTCGTGAGATGGAGTTCCTCGCGACGTGCATCCAAGACGCGAATCACCGAATCGATCTGCTCGATTCGCTCGCGTGCCTCCTCAAACGCCTGGCGGTACTCAGGATCCTTGAGGCGACGATCGAAGTATCGCTCCGCGCCGGTCTGTGTCGCTGCCATGCTCCTGAGCGTAGCCGTAACGTCTACGTTACGCACGGCAGACGGTTCGTCGCTGGGAGCTGGGTGGCCGGGATGTACGACCGGAAAGCCGTGCCGAAGCGCACCCGGTGACAGGCGCGCGACAACGAGCGGATCGAAATGCAGCCGTCGCCGAACGAGGCGGCCTCGTATGTTGGCGACATGTCGACCACGCCGGGTGTCCCAAGCCAAGCGCAGATCGAGGCTGCCGTCGAGCAGACCCTCGTGGGTTGGGGCGCGGAGTTGGACGTCGGTCAGAAGTTCTGGTGGATGGACTGGAACCGCATGATTCGCGACGCGATCACGGCGATGCGGACCGGCGAGCCGGTCCTCTACGACGACGATGAGTGACGTTGCGCGATCTGTCTGAAAGCCTGACTTGTCTGCTGCAGACAGATCGGCGTTCTAGGCAGAACTTCTAACGGAACTTCTAACGGACCAGGTGACACAGGGCGTTATCCACAGCCATCAGGTGACATGTCGAGATCGCGAAAGACCTGCTAGATGGCACAAAATGGCACAGGGCAACACAAGGGGACAGCACCGTTTTACGGCTCATAACCCGAAGGTCGCAGGTTCAAATCCTGCCCCCGCCACTAACGTAAGACCAGCTCAGAGGCCCTTTCTGGATCAACCAGAGAGGGCCTCTTGCTGTGCCGATGTACCAAAAATGTACCACGACGAGCGAACACGCCGGCCGACAACGGCGTCGCAGACGGCGACCGGCGATGTCCGGACCGGTCGTGTCGTGTCCCGATGGTGAGCATGGACGTCGTCACCAAACCCCGCAGCGACATCGCCACGTCGGGTGTAGTGCTGCTCGACAAGGACGAGCTCGCGGCGCGATTGGGGGTCTCGGAACGGTTTGTGCGGCGGTTGGTCGAGGAGCGGCGGATCCCGTACTTGAAGATCGGCCGGTTCATCCGCTTCGATCCCGTCGAGATCGACCGGTGGCTGACCCCGCAACGCGTCGAACCACGCCCGGTGTTCGCCGTGTCGCGGCGCCGGCGGTAGCCAGCGGTTCGGAGCGCTGCAATGGCTGACGTTCAGAAGCGCACCCAGAAGTCTGGTGAGGTCAGCTGGGATGTCCGCTACCGCGACGACACCCGTCAACAACGCAAGCGCAGCTTCGAACGCAAACTCGACGCGCAACGCTTCGCCCGATCGGTCGAAACAGACATGTTGCGCGGCGACTGGATCGACCCGCGCCGCGGTCAGGAGCCATTCCAACTGTGGGCCGACATGTGGTTGGAGACGCTCGGCAACCGCAAGCCGAAAACCCGGGAGAGCTACGAGTCGATCGTGCGCCGCCATCTCCTCCCGCGCTTCGCCGCCGCACCGATCGTGGCAATCGACTACCCGGTCGTCCTCGCGTTCATCGGCGACCTGCAACGTGGCGGTGCGAGCGCCAAGACCGTGCGCAACATCCGCGACGTGCTGCGCCTCGTGCTCAGCCTCGCAGTGAAGTCAGGAGCGTTGAAAGCCAACCCGGTCACCGACATCCAAGTCGCCCGCACCGCCCGTCACGAGATGGTGTTCCTCGACCCGGATCAGATCATGGCCCTGGCGCACGAAGTGACCGCGCCACCGCAGCGCTACCGGCGCGACGAACGACGACAAGACGGCTACCCCGAATACGGCCTCCTCGTCCGATTCGCCGCCTTCACCGGCCTACGCGCCGGCGAGCTCGTGGCGCTACGCGTCAAGAGCCTCGACCTCATGCGGCGCAGCGTCGACGTCAACGCATCCGCCTCCGAAGCGTACGGACAGCTACAAATCGTGGCGACCAAAACCTTCGAACGACGCTCCGTCCCGATCCCGCGATCGTTGATCGATGAACTCGCCCATCAGGTTGCCGGTCGCGCGCCGGACGACTTCGTCTGGCGCAGCCCGCAAGGCGGCCCGTTCCGTCACTCGAACTGGTTCAAACGACACTTCAAACCAGCGCTGATCCAAGCCGGTCTACCCGCCCACACGAGATTTCACGACCTGCGGCACAGCTACGCGGCGATGCTCATCGGCCAAGGAGCCCACCCCCGAGCGATCATGGAACGGATGGGACACAGCACCATCACCGTCACCCTCGACACCTACGGACACTTGCTCCCCAAGATCGACGCCGCGCTCGACGAGGCAATCGACGTCGTGTACAAAGCGTCGACTCCGTCGGCCTCGGCAACGATTCGCGCGGTCCGCCCACGTTGAAGGGCTTTCACCGCCGGACGGGATCGAGATGAAGCCTCAGTTGCGATGGTCCGGGAACACCCTTTTCCACATCGGCCGATGAAATTCGGTGGCCAACAGCGTTGCCCGTTAACGGCCAACGAGGACTTCCCAATCACGGCCGCCTCGCCACGACTCGTGGCCGCGTTCTGTGCGATCTCCGAGATGTTCGATCACAGACACATCGCCGGCAGTGCGGCTCTGACCTGAACGTTCTGGGTCGCGATTATGAGCGGGTGCGAGTTGCGCTCTGACCGATCGGAACTGCCGATTCCGCACGGGGTCAATCGCCGTCGGGGCGAGCTGCAAATGGCCGAGCAAGAGACGCTGGCGTCACCGGGACATGCAGCAGACCCGCGGAGACCTGAGATCGGTGGAGGCGGCCCGTCGCGACGCGCCACGGCGTCGTGTTCAGGTCGACGGTGCGCATCGCAACGGAACTGCGTGTTGGTGCGGTCTAGGTTGTGGTCGTGACGGCGTGGACCAGGGAAGCGTTGACCTACGAGACGATGGTTCGCCAGGGGCTGTCGTCACGCCGACCGGTCGGGGTGGCCGATGCCGTGCGATCGGTGCTGGCGCTGCAGGCCCAGGAACCGGCGGCGCCGTATCTGGCGCTGTGGAATCGCATCGAGGGCTTCGACGCGAACGATCTCGACCGGGCGTTGGCCGACGGTGCGATCGTGAAGGCGTCACTGTTCCGGTTCACGCTGCACGCCGTCGACGCGGGCGACCTTCCGTGGGCGAGGGCCGCCATGCAGAGCCGGGTGCGCGACGCCGGATACCACGACGTCCTCGACGACATCGGGCTCACTGCGGGACGGGTCGACGAGATCCTCGAGTCCGGCGAGGTCGCAGAGGTGGATGCGGGCACCTCGGAACTGATCGCTCTGCGTGTACTAGGCAGCCATCGGGCAAGCCTTTCACACCGGTGCCGATGCTCCATGAAGGATTGTCAGCAGCGCCCCGCTCCACCTCGGAGCGCTCCACATAAACGGAGCGGAGACAGTAAGACGACGTGGACTACATCGTGCTGTTCGGGTTGTTGGCGAGGGCGTCGGCGGCGGCTGCTGCGAACCGGCTGAGGTCGGCCGGCGGTGTGGTTGCCGAGTCGCCTGCGATGGTGTGGGCGTTGAGGGGGGAGCCGATTGCTGTCCAGGTGAATTGGTGGGCGGCGATCCACGGGTCGGCGACGCGCAGGTCTCCTCGGGCGGTGAGTTCGGCGATGGTGTCGGCGAGCGAGTTGATGTTGCGCGTCCAGCTGTCAGCGAGGTACCCCGCAGCGGTGTCGGGGAATCGGTCGGCCTCGGCGGCGACGAGGCGACGCATCCTGCTCACCTCCGGTGCGAGGACTGCGTGCTGGAGGAGAGCGGCGAACTCAACGAGAGCCGGATGCAGGTCGTCGGCGGCGAGGAGTCGATCAAGGTGGGGCCGCATCGCGTCGCGGCCTTGTTCGGCCCAGTCCTTCACGACCGCAGCGAACAGTTCGTCCTTCGACGCGTGTTCCCGGTACAGCGACGCCTTGGAGATCCGGGCGCGGGTCGCGACCTCCTGCATCGTGGCGCCTGTGAAACCGAGCTGCACGAAGACGTCGCGGGCGACGGCGAGCAACTCTGCGCCCTGGCGTCCGGATGGCCGTCCGGGACGACGGGCGGGGGGCGCGGTGCCACTCAACGAGTCCTCCTCAGATTGGGTACTTGACGGTACTCTATCTTCTTGGTACGGTTCGAGTACCAATAGGTACTTTATCTGAAGGGAGGCGACGATGGTTGCACTCGGCATCGTCATCGCAACCGCAGCGGCGTTCGTCGTCAGCGGCATCTACTACGGCGCGATTCCGGCCGGCCCGGCCGCCGACCCGACACCTCCGCGATCGATGGTCGCGCAGATGCTCGTCGAGCTGGTTCGCAACCTTGCTGTCGCGGCGCTCGTCGCCGGGCTGCTCGCGGTTGCCGACTGGAGCGGTCTGGGTACGGGCCTGCTGCTCGGACTCGCCCTCTGGGCGCTGCCCGTCGTGCTCCTCGCCGGCTCGGTCTTCCACGAGGGTGTACCGATACGACGCGCCGGGCTCCACGCCGGCGACTGGTTGATCAAGCTCGTCGCCATCGGCGCCATCGCCGGCCTGTTCAGCTGACCACCTCGACACCAGGAGCATCTCATGACCAAATCCACCATCGGCCCGCTCGACATCACGTTCACCGCCACGATGGGACGCGTCCGCCAAGGCGACACCTGGACCTGCGTCCAGCTGCCCGACTCCGCCACCGTGTTCGGCACACGCAGCCTCGTCAAGGTCTCCGGCACCGTCGACGGCGTCCCGTTCCAAGGTGCTTTCATGGCCCTCGGCGACGGCACCCACAAGCTCCCGATAACCGCCGCCATCCGCAAGACCATCGGCAAGACTGACGGAGACGACGTCGTCATCCACCTCGCGCAACGACTGAACTGACGAGATCCGCCACCGCCGAGTCTGCTCCGCCATCCAGCGGCCCGGGTGTGCCGATCCGCCTGGCAAAAGTGGTTCGCATCCCGTCGCCAGTGTGTTGTCGAGGGTGCGGTCGGGTGTGTTGGGATCTGCATCGTCGGCGTCATGGATGTCTGCGTGCAACTGCAACACAGTGTCGATCGATCACGTCGAGAGCCGATCCCTGCCTCTTGGGGTGCTTCGCCAGCGCTGAGCGAGGCCCAGTCTCTCGGCGCGCTGGTCGGGGCGATTCGACGTCTGGATGGTCGATCCGATCGCGTGCTGGTCGAACTCCTCGACGGGGACGCTCGGGGCGACCCACGGGCAGTAGCGGTCATCGTGACGGCGCTGCTGCCACTCGTGTTGGCCCGCTGCCGCAGGGACCGGGATCGCGTCGACGACTACGTCGCGGAGCTCGCCCTGGTGATTGCCACAGTCGATGTGGGCGCGCTTCGGCGGTCACGGCGGCGGGCCGGTGGGGTGCTGCTTGATCGGGCCTGGGACGAGGTCCGCCGCCCGGTGCGGCGGCCGGCGCCGATCGTTCCTGTCGATCCCGCTGACCTCGGTCGACGGCAACGCGACATGGGGTCGTCGGTGGAGGACGACGCGGTGGCCCGGGTGACGATGGCCGAGGTGCAGGCTGCGGTGGGTCGTGCGGCGGTGGAGCGGCCGTGGGTTGTGCCGGCCTGGAACACCGCGGTCGAGTTGGCCGAGCGGGCGCATCGGGACCCGGTGGAGGCTCGGCGCTGGAAGTACGTCCGTGAGGTGCTTCGTCGTCATGTTCTCCCCGACGTCGCTGCGTGAGGTCGGCCCCGCTCACCAGGCGCGATATGGCTCGGCAAGCTCACCGACGCGCTCCAGTGAGTCGTGGGGTGTGTGGTCGAGTGTGTGGTCGATCGGACGGTATCGATAGTGGCCGTGATCTCTCGCGCCGTGCGCTTCGACGACGACGATCCTCGTCCGATGCTGCGCCACCTGGACAGCTGGGCGCGGCAGGGTCTCGGGTCTGCGGAGGGGTGGGGGTCGGTGCTGGAGGTGTGTGGGCAGTGGGTTGACTACTCAGCTCGCAACCAGGTGCTCCTGGCGTCGTATGGGTTGATCGGCCCGGTCGCCGGGTCGGCGACCTGGGCGCTCGTCGAGTCGAGCGAGGCCGGCCGGACGTGTGCCGTGCGTGCGGGTGAGCACGGCGTGCCGATCAGAGTGCCAGTCGTGGACGCAGCAGGCGTGGCAAGCGACCGCTCGCGTACGGGAGCCCGATCGGGGTCCGTGGCTGGTGGGTTGCGTTGGGAGCCGGTCTTAGCGTTGGAGCAGCTGGCCCGTCGACCGGCGTCGGGGACGTTGCGCGAACTCACGGTTCCGACGATGTGCGATCGAGACCGGGTCGAGGCGGTGCGGATGGCGACGGGACGGGTACTCGGTCGCACGCCGCGCAAGGTCGACGACCCGGCCGCGCAACTCGCGGTGCTGGCTGGACGCGTCTCGCATGGATCGGGTCGCGTTCGCTTGGGTGCCGAGCTTTCGGCGCAGGCGGGTTGGTTGGCAGCCGATCGCTGTGGGTGGTCCCATGGTCCGCTACCGGGGTTCGACCCAACCGGGCTGTCGTCGCGTGAGCGTTGGCGAACCGCAGTCGACGTTCGGCACGCGGTCGATCGGGTGCTGGTGGGGCTGTCCCACGCAGTCGGGTCGATCTGTGTGCGTCGATGTTGCCGCGTCACGATCTTGTCGATGATCGGACGGTCGCGGCGGGGCGTCGGAACTATCTGTCGCCGGCGGATGTGCGGGGGCTCCCGATCGGTGTCTGGGTCGAAGCCGGCCCGTATACGCGGGGGGAGTGGCTGGCTCGAGGCGTGGCTGGCGCGGTCGGCGTCGCTGCGTTCCTGCGGGTCAACGGCCGCTCCTACCTCGCGGCCTACGAGACGCGCACCGGTGCGATGTGGCGGCTCGAGACGAGCGGCCGCGGGGCGCATCTCGGCTTGGTGGCCGAAGGTTCAGTGGAGACGCTGGCCGAGGCCAAGGATGGCGCGCGGGCAGCCTTACAGGAGCGCTTCCCAGAAGTCGCGCGGGCGGTGGAGCCCGCTGGGGCGAGTTCGGTGATTGGGCCGCAGCACGGGTGGGTCGCGATCGAAGGCGGTCGTGACGCGCGCAGCCAGCGCCGAGTGCTCGACGAACGCGTCTCGGCGATGGTTTCGCCGGGACCGGGCGGGCGATGGCAGACGTGGGCGACCGTTGACGGCTCCCCTCGGCAGGGTCCGCTCGTCGCTGACATCGACGCTGCGCGAGTTGCGGCTGAGGGCGTAGCTCGTGGTGCCTTGATGGAGCTGGCGAGCTACGCACCAGACCGTGCGAACCGCATCGTCCACGACCTCGCCACCTCCGCAGGCCCGTGGGATCGGACGCCGCTCGTGCAGATCGTCGGGCACCGGCTCACCGACGTGGACAGGGGTGAGCTGGCCGACACCCGGGAGGCGGGTCGTCTGGTCGAGCTGATGCGCAGCACGGGCGTGCTCGCGCCGGAGACGATGACGCGGGTGCTTCGTGCGGAGGACTTCGGTGCCGCCACCGTCACCGCACTGGTCCCGGCGCTCGGGCTCCCGATCCCAGACGCGGTGCGACTGTTGCATGACGAGTGGCGAGTCGATCGGCTCGACGTCGGATCAGCGCTCGGGGCTACTGCGGACGAGCTTCGCGCCGCCGGATGCACGGCGGCGGAGATGCTGGCGGCTGCGCCCCGCGAGGAACTCCGCCGCCTCGACACCCGCGAGAGCACGTGGGAGCTTGTCGGCCCGACACTGCTCGAGGCGGGCTACACCGCAGGGGAGGCCGTCGCCCACCTCGCAGCGCACGCGCCGACGCCGGCGACGTTCGCTGTCGGGGTCACCTCGATCGTCGACGAACCGATCGCTGCGTTCGTCTACGCCAGGACGCATGCCGGTCCCGATGACCTGGCAGCGCTCGGGGAACGATACGAACTCGCCCCGACCGACACGGCGCGTGTCTTGCTCCACGCGGCCTATCCGACCGGCCGGGCAATCGACGTGATGACGATCCGGTGCGACGGTGACCAAAGTCTCGCTGCTGGCCTCGTATCGGAAGCGTATGGGCGCGGAACAGGTCGGGTGGCCGAGTCCGGTGTTGGCGTCGAGCAACTCCCCGAAGTTGAGATGTGCGCCGATGCGGTCGGCGTGGGGGTGGAGCTGTGATCCGCCCGGAAGCTGAGCGTGGCGGCGATGCTGCAGTGTGGCTCGACGTGGTCGGTGCCGTCGACTATCTGAGCGTCACACACCGGCTCGGCCTCACGGTGTGGGAAGCCGTCGAAGAGGCAGTTCGTTGGTGGACTGTGGACTGCGTGACACCCGTCGATGACCTTCCCGACGCTGTGTTCGCGGAACTGCCCTGGGACGATCCCGACCCCCTGCGTTCGACGCTCGAACGGCTCCTCGGCGCAGCCGCTCCGATCGGGACCATTGACGGGCGGGAGCTGCCCGAGATCCTGTCGAGCGCCTTGGAGGTGTGGGTCGATCGGATGGCCGTGCTCTACAACGACGGCCACCACTTCGCACACCCCGCGCCCGTCGACGGTTGGCCCGCGTCGGCGCGCTGATCGGTCGCCGGCCGCTCACCCGTCTGGTTGTCGGCGGCCAGCAGGATCTGCCCATTGGCGGCCATCCCGGACTGCCCACTGATGGCCACCCCATCATGTAGCCGGTCGAACGAGATGGCAGCCCACACGGCACTGCGCATGATATGTGGCGCAGACGATCGCTTCCGGGGCGGACATTTCCGGGCGGTTCGCCTCGTGAGTGGGGCAGGTGCCGAGGGTGTGGTGCTTCCACTCGATGATCGCGCCGGCGATGGTGGTGGTGAGCGCTTGCATGATGCGAGCGCGATGTCGGTGATTCGGTCGATTCGTGGTCGCGGGATGGTGGGCAGAACGCCATCAAGCCGGGGATGACGAGACAGACACGTGGTCGCCAAGAGGCAACGACAGGTTGACCGTGAACCCGCCGATTCCGCGGCTGACCTGGGCGTACGCGGCGGGATTGGACGGTGTACGCAACGAACGTTTGCAACTCTCGAGGTTGGCACTTGACAGATCGTCCAGAAAGTAGTTTCCTTACCGTCAAGTACTTCTACCGAGAGGATTGTGGCAGTGATGGAACCGACGAAACAGGACGCTGAAGCGATGCTGAACCAAGCAGGAGGGATCCAGCTCGCCGTTCGGGCACGGACCCCACGGGAGCACGTCCCGTTCTTCGCGTACGGTCTCCTTTTGGCGCTCCTCGCGCCGATCCGTGATCTTGGCGACGACAGCGTCGTGGCAGGGATCGGCCAGTGGATCGTCATGG
>JANOJI010000449.1:0-5062 GCA_031408175.1 Ilumatobacteraceae bacterium | reverse complement strand
CGGATCGCCCCAGCCTGGAAATCGGTGGTGTGGACGTTGACGTAGAAGGCCCCTGGGTTGTCGAGGATCCGTTGCGCGATGGCCGGCTCGAACACAGCGCAGCCGGTTGCCGACGAGGCTCCCAGGTCGGTAAACGGGACGAAGGGGACCACGATTGGCCCGTTGACACCTGCGGCAGCCTCGTGGATGTGGGCAAGGATCGGCGGGGTCAGAATCCCGCTGTACGTCATGTCCCAGCAGGCCTGGGCGCCGTCGAGCGGCCTGTTGGCCCCGTCATATATATCGATCGTGACCGCGGCGACGCCGACCCCGTCGACATCGCCCCCGCCGACTTCGGCTGCACCTGTCAACTGAGCCAGCAGCGGCGTGCTGGCCGTCCGGATGTAATTCAGAGTCCCGATGGTGGTGCGGGCATTTCCGAAAGCGATGGTCGGTATGGCGATAGCAGCGAGTACGACCGCCGCGAAGGCAGTCAACCTTTTCTTGTGCATATCAGTCCCCTCTAGGTGGAGTTCCGTCGTCGTCTGCGTGCAGACGGTCAGAATGACCCTAGGTGAGAACGAACCGACGAGGCATGCAACTCTCGCCCTACGACCCAAAACGAGCGCCGAGGCCCCCCGAAGGAAGCCTCGACGCCCGTTCAATACGTCAGTACAAGTACAGGTAACTCAGTACAGGTAACCGACCACGTCGATGACGAAGTGCGTCGCGTTGGCTCCAGCGGCGACCTTCACCATGCCGGCGGAATCAACCGCCACCTGAGCGTTGACGGCCACGTTCTGGTCGACACCGGCCCAGTTGATGCTGCTGGTCGCGGGCTGAGGGGACACCGCATTGCTGTACATCGTCAAGAAGCCGCCGTTCCCACCGATGCCGATTCCCGTTTCGGTGATGGTCAGCGTGACGATCGCTGCGGTCGCTCCTGGCGGTACGGCAATGAAGCTCGCGCCAAGCGCGTCCTTACCCGTCGCAAGACTGATCACGCGGGTTTCGTTCGGCAGGATCTTGGCAATCGGGACGGCACTACGTGAGTCGTAGGCGCGCAACGGCACTGGCAAGAAGTGTGCCTCACCGGCGGGCGCCGGTCCCTGAGCCAACTGGCCACGGATCGCTCCAGCCGGGAAGTCAGCGTTGTGGATGTTGACGTAGAAGGCAGCCGGGTTGGCGACCACGTTGGCGGCGGCGGTCACCTCAGCCGGGAGGAGCAGGTTGGCACAGCCAGTCGCCGAATTGGCTCCCAGGGTTGCGGGGGTCAACGTGATTACTGGCGCCCCTGTAGCTCCGGCGATCCCGGGATGGATGTGTGCTGCCGTCACCGTGGCGACGTTGCTGTAGGACAGATCCCAGCACACGTTTTCGGATCCGGTGGTGAGATCGAATGTCACCGCGGCGGCGCCGACACCGTCGGTGTCACCGGGTCCGGGTACTTCGTTTGCACCTGTCAGCTGGGCGGTGAATGGCGTTTGCGTCAGCACCGCGCCGGGTTGATTGCTGCGGGCGTTACCCATGGCGATGGTTGGGACAGCGATCGCAGCGGCCAGTCCGACCGCGGTGAATGCGAACAGTTTCTTGTTTTGCATAGTGATTCCCTCTCGTTGGCTGATGTCAGCTAGATGACAGCTTTACCCGAAAGGGGGTCGGTTCTAACCGCGGGTCAGATTCCGATGCGCTGAGCCAAGAGTTCGCGATGGTACGTCGGGTCGCCGAACAGCCGCTCCGACGACTTGGCCCGCTTGAAGTACAGGTGGGCTGGGTGCTCCCAGGTGAACCCGATTCCGCCGTGAATCTGGATGTTCTCGGCGGTGGCGTGGAAGTAGGCCTCGCTGCAGTACGCCTTGGCGAGCGATGCCACCGAGGGCAGCTCGTCGTTCATTTCGGCAGCGCACCACATGCCGTAGTACGCAGCGCTCTTGGCCGACTCGACCTCCAGCAACATGTCGGCACACTTGTGCTTGATCGCCTGGAACGATCCGATCGGACGGCCGAACTGCACGCGCACCTTGGCATATTCGACGGCCATCTCCAGCACTTTCTGGGCTCCACCGACCTGCTCGGCAGCCAGGCCGACGGCGGCGAGGTCGAGCACGGTCGACAGCACGTTCCACCCGTCGCCCTCGACACCGACCAAGGTGGCCGGGGTATCCGCAAACTCGAGTTTGGCCTGCTTGCGGGTCTGATCCATGGTCGACAGGGCCGTGCGCGTGAGACCAGTGGCGGCGCTATCGACGGAGAACAGGGTGACGCCTTTGACGGTGCGAGCAGCGACGATGATCACGTCGGCGGTGTGGCCGTCGAGCACGAACATCTTCGTGCCGCTCAGCGTGAAACCGCCACCCGCAGCCGTGGCCTGCATGGTGATGCCGGCTTCGTCCCACTTGCCCGACGGCTCGGTGAACGCAAGCGTGGCGGTCGTTTCGCCACTGGCGATGCCAGGCAGGAGCGTCTTCTTGGCAGCGTCGTCACCGCTGTGCAGCAACGCGTTGGCAGCGAGTACAACCGACGAGAAGAACGGCGCGCACAGCAGGGCGCGACCCATTTCCTCCAGCACGATGCCGAGTTCGACATAGGTGTAACCCGAGCCGCCGTACTCCTCGGGGATGTGCAGGCCTTGCAGGCCCATCTGCTCGCCCATTTGGCTCCACACCGCCGGATCGAAGCCGTTGTCGGTCTCCATCTGCTCGCGAACGGCGGACTCGGGGCTCTTGGCTTCGAGAAATGCCCGCACGGTCTTGCGGAGTTCGTCTTGTTCTTCGGTGAAGGCAAAGTTCATGGTTCGCAGTGTGCCCCAGTTCGCCGGCACCCGCCATCCGGCATGTGTACACTGCTGTACACATGATTGGAATTCGTCAGCTACGGGCCGACCTCGCCGCTCACGTCCGCCGCGCGGCCGGTGGCGAGACCACGGTCATCTCCATCGCCGGCGCCCCCGTCGCCGCCCTCACCCCGCTGGCGATCAGCGATGATCCGCCCGGCGACGCACATCTCTCATCGCTCGTGGCCTCCGGGGCGCTGATCGCGCCGCGGCGACCCGACGGCCGAGTTGCCGAAGGAACCGTGTCGACGTGGGCGAACGTTCGGCTCGACCGCCTGCTGCGCGAGATCCGCGGGTGACCGTCTACCTCGACACAAGCGCGCTAGTGGGTCTGCACCTCGACGGTGCCGCTCGCCCAGTCGTACTCGACGCGCTGGCCGGCGATCCTGACTGGTGCAGCAGCGGTTTGACCCTGATGGAAGCGCTCGCCCTCGTGGATCGGGTCACCGAGGAACCGGTGCTGCGCTCCGAACTCGAAGACCTCGTCCGCCTGTCTTGGGACCGGGTGGCGGTCGTGCCCGTCGACCAACGCTGCCTCGATCGCGCCGGTGCCCTGATGCGCGAGCAACCCTTGAGGCTGGCCGACGCGATCCACCTCGCCGCTGCCGATCGGCTCCCCCCACCGGTGCGGTTCGTGACCTTCGATCCCGCGCAGATTCCCGTGGCGATGTCGATGGGCTTTGACGTCACCTCGACCTGAATCACTACGGTGACCGCCGTGCAGTTCGGCATCTTCAGTCTCACAACACTGTCGTCACCGCGTGGCAACACCGAGCAGCTGTTGGACGAGACACGAGCCGAAGTGCAATTGGCCGAACAACTCGACTTCGACGTCGCCTGGTTCGCCGAGCATCACTTCTCCAACTACTCGATCACTTCGTCGCCACTGCTGCTCGTCGCCCACATGGCTCAAGCCACCACGCGCATTCGTCTCGGACCGGCTGTGGTCGTGCTCCCCTTCTACGAACCATTGCGACTCGCCGAAGACGTGTGCCTGACCGACGCACTCACTGCCGGCCGGTTGGTGCTCGGTCTCGGCTTCGGCTATCAGCCGCGCGAGTTCATCAAGTTCGGCATTCCGTTCGACGAGCGCTACGAGCGCGGGCTCGAGGCGTGGGAACTGATCGACCAGGCGATCGGCGGGCGGATCGATCACCGGGGCACGCACGTGACGGCGCAGGTCGATGTTGCGGTCACAGCCACGCAGCCCAGCATCCCCATGTTCGTCGTCGGCTCGGATCCGACCGTGATGGAGACCGTTGCCAAGCGCGGCGCAACCCCGTTCGTCACGCCGGGCCTGCAACCGCTCGAGGCCGCACTGCGAATGCGCGATGCGTATGCCGAGGTGTACGCCGAGCCGATGCCGTTCGCCGTGCAGCGCTACGTCTTCGTCAGCGACGATCCGGTCGAGCGACGATTCGCCGCAGAACAGGTGCGCAACGTTGCCCGCATGGCCGGCAACCTTCGCCTGCAGCACCCCGTGATGGATGCCGCGCATCTGCAGCGACCTGCGCTCGACAACGAGCCCTCGCTCGACGACATCGAGTGCGGCGCATTGATCGGCACTGCAGACGAGGTCAGCGAGCGGATCATCGCCGAAGCGGGCGTCCTGTCGCTGACGCACCTGTCGTGCTTCATGCGCCTGGCCGACATGCCCCACGACATGGCGATGAGATCCATCGAGCTGTTCGGCCGCGAGGTCATCCCCGCCGTCCATCAACAGATCAGGTGACTCCACTTGGGCGCGACAAGTGCCACCGGTGGCGTATTGCCGCGCCCACGGGCGCGACAAGTGCCATGGGTGGCGCAATAGCGCGCCCGACGACCAGTTGTCAGCGGGCGATGGGGGGAACGGCGTAGCCACCGACCAGGTCGGTGATGAGACCAGCCACAGCGATCGAGCGATAGTCGCCATCCCCCGGTGCCAACGCCGACGCTGCCTCGCGAGAACGCTCAGGCTCGTCGGCACCTCGGTCCAGGCCACCGGCTCGGCAACGAAGACCACCCGGTACGGGCGGCGCTGTCGCCGCAGGTGGCCGTGGATACGGATGACCAGGTCGGCGTCCTCCCCGATGCAGCCGTGCGCAAGGCCCCCCACCTCGAGCAGGATGTCACGGCGAAAGAGCCCGAACGCGCCGGAGATGATCGCGAGGGCGCCCAGTCTCGACCACCCCGTTCGGCCCATCAGGAACGCGCGCAGGTACTCCACCACCTGGATCCGCGCCAGCCAGGTGCCCGGCATCCGGACCT
>JANOJI010000047.1:0-9547 GCA_031408175.1 Ilumatobacteraceae bacterium | reverse complement strand
GATCTAGAGCGGCAGGCCGGTGTAATTCTCGGCCATCGCTGTTTGCGCGGCAACGGAACCGGCGAGGTAGTCGAGTTCGGTCTCTTGCATTCGGTGCTCGAACTCGCCTGCGTCGTGGAACGTGTGCAGCATCGTGGTCATCCACCACGAGAATCGAACGGCCTTCCACACCCGTTGTAGCGCCTTCGCGCCATAACCGTCGAGCGCCGTGATCGAGCCGTTCGAGTACCGATCGACGAGTGCCTCGGTGAGGTAGTAGACGTCGGAGAACGCGAGGTTCAGTCCCTTGGCGCCGGTCGGCGGCACGATGTGCGCGGCATCACCTGCCAGAAAGAGACTTCCCCATTGCATCGGCTCGGCGACGTAGCTGCGCAAGGGAGTGACCGACTTCTCGATCGAGGGTCCAGTGACGAGCGTCGATGCGGCGTCCTCCGGGATTCGACGCCGCAACTCGTCCCAGAACTGATCGTCAGACCATGACGCGGCGTCGGTGTCGGCGGTGCATTGGATGTAGTACCGCGACAGCATCGGGTTGCGCATCGAGCACAGGGCAAACCCACGCTCGTGGCGCGCATAGATCAACTCGTGGCTGACGGGCGGCGTTTCCGAGAGCACGCCCATCCAACCGAATGGATAGAGGCGTTCGTACTCGCGCCGCACATCAGGGGGAATGGCGTGGCGGCTGACACCGTGGAATCCATCGCATCCGGCGATGTAGTCGGCCTCGACGGTCGCGGCCTCCCCGCGAACCGTGTAGCTCAGCGACGGTGTATCGCTGGCGATGTCGTGGAGTTGCACGCCCTCGGCCTCGAAGATGATTGGCCAGCCGGCACCGACACTCGAATCGTAGAGATCCTTCTGTATCTCCGTTTGTCCGTACACCATCACCGCACGTCTGACCAGCGCCATGAAGTCGATGCGAAACGGTGATCGCGCGTTGGAGATCGTGACTCCTTCGTGCACGAAGCCCTCGCGGTCCATCCGCGATCCGAGATCCAACGACCGCAGCAGGTCGCTGGTGCCCTGCTCGATCACCCCGGCGCGGATCCGGGCTTCGACGTACTCGCGAGATCGTTGTTCGACGACGACGTTGTGGATCTGTGCCTTCCACAAGAGATGCGACAGCAGCATTCCTGCTGGGCCGCCCCCGACGATCGCCACCCTCGTGCGCACGTGGGCACCATAACGAAATCGACGGCCTGGCGACGGTTCCATTCATCGGGACGATCAATACTGAGCACCACCTCGGCAGACGCTAGGTTCCGCCGATATGGGCAGCATTCTCGGCAATCGGGTGCAACGAGTTGAAGACCCTCGCATGTTGACGGTCGGCGGAACCTACGTCGAAGACGTGCCTGTCGACGCGGCTTGGGTGCACTTCGTGCGCAGTGAGTACGCGCACGGACGGATCCTGTCGTACGACGTCGACGATGCCAAGAAGGTTCCTGGGGTCCTTGGTGTCTTCACCGGCGACGACCTCGACCTCCCGCCTTTCCCCCACGTACAGCCGATCCTGAAGACCGGCAGCGAGCGGCCCCTGATCGCCAGGGGCACGGTTCGCTTCGTCGGCGAACCTGTGGTCGCGGTCGTCGCCATCGACCGGCACACCGCTGTCGACGCCGGGGCGATGGTGTACGTCGATATCGAGCCACTGACCGCCGTTGTCGAACTCGACGATGCGTTGAGTGATCGGACGATCGTCCATGCCGACCTCGGCACCAACACCTATGCGACGTTCACGTCGGAGCACCAGGCCGACTTCACCGATTGCGAGGTGGTGCTCGACCTGCGCGTCATCAACCAGAGGATCAACGGATCGCCCATCGAACCCCGTAGCGGATTGGCCTACTGGGAGCCCGATGCCGACGGTGATCGACTGGTGCATTACTCGGCGTGCCAGGGTGCACACCCCACCCGTGACATACTCGCCAAGTTGTACGACTTGCCTGCCGATCGGGTCCGCGCGGTTGTTCCCGATGTCGGCGGTGGATTCGGAGTGAAGTCGCGAACGATCGGCGAGGAACTGACGCTTGGCTGGCTGTCGAAGCGTGTCGGGATGCCGGTGCGCTACACCGAGACGCGCACGGAAGCGATGCAGGCCATGCCGCAAGGTCGGGGACAACGGATCGACGTCAGGATCGGCGGCACGCGCGACGGCCGTATCACGGCCTATCACCTCGACGTTGTTCAAGATGCCGGTGCGTATCCATTGATGGGCGCGTACCTGCCGATGATGACCCAGCGAATGGCGCCGGGGGTGTACGACATTTCGAACTGCTCGTTCCATGGCGTGTCGGTCGCCACCAACAAGATGTCGGTCACCGCCTACCGTGGCGCTGGCCGCCCAGAGGCGGCGCTGGCGATCGAGCGGGCAGTCGACTACTTCGCCGCAGAAGTCGGAATGGACCCGGCCGAGATTCGCGTTCGTAACTTCATCCCCAGGTTCATGAAGCCGTACACCACCGGCATCGGCACCGTCTACGACGTCGGCGACTATGCGGAGGCCATGCGCCGCGTGCTCGATGCCGCCGACTACCCGGCGCTGCGCGCCGCACAGGCCGCAACGCGCGCCAGTGGCGCGTCGGTGCAGACCGGTATCGGCATCGCCGTCTACGTCGAGATCACATCAGCCGCAGCCCCCACAGAGTACGGCGCAGTGCATCTGCTCGAGGATGGCCGCATGCGCGTGCTCACCGGGGCAACACCGTACGGTCAAGGGCACGTCACCACCTGGAAGATGATCATCGCCGACCGGCTCGGAGTTCCGATGGATGCCGTCGACGTCGTGCACGGCGACACCGATGAGGTGCCGTCAGGCGGTTTGACGGTTGGTTCACGATCGGTGCAGGTCGCCGGCTCATCGTTGGTGATTGCCGCCGCAAAGCTTGCCGACGCTGCGCGCGAGCGAGCCGGCAACCTGCTGGAGGCCGCCGTCGAAGACGTCGTACTCGATGCCGACGCCGGTCTGTTCCACGTCGCCGGTTCGGCAAAGCCCTCCGTGAGCTGGGCCGAGGTTGCGGCATCCGATGGCGATCCGTTGGTCGGCCTCAGCGATTTCAAGGCTGCGCAACCGACCTTCCCGTTCGGCGCGCATCTCGCCGTAGTCGATGTCGACACCGAGACCGGCAAGGTCACCGTGAGACGGGTCATTGCGGTCGACGACGCCGGAACGTTGCTGAACCCGCTGATCGTCGATGGCCAGATCCACGGCGGTATTGGACAGGGCGTCGCCCAGGCGCTGCTGGAGTGGATGCAGTACGACGAGGACGGCAACCCGGTCACCTCCAACTTCGCCGACTATCCGGTGATCTCGTCCGCGGAGTTGCCCAGCTTCGAACTCGTGCACATGGAGACGCCGACCTGGGTCAACCCGCTCGGTGCGAAAGGAGCGGGCGAGTCCGGCACGATCGGGTCGATTCCGGCCGTGCTCAACGCGGTCGTCGACGCGCTGTCACCGCTAGGAGTGAGACACCTCGATGGTCCGGCGACACCGCAGCGGGTTTGGGACGCGATGGAGTTGGCGCGACAGTAGATTTCACGAATCGACCGATGGGGGTCTCATGGCGTTAACCGAATCGAATACCGACCAGTTCTCGCTACAGCAGCGCTACGAGGTCGCGCCGAAACAGATTCTGGCAACGGGCATCCAGGCACTCGTGCGTCTGCCGATCGATCTCATGCGCGCGGACCGGGCCAAGGGTTGGAACACGGCGGCGTTCATCTCTGGCTACCAAGGTTCGCCGCTCGGCGGCTACGACCGCGAACTGCAGAGCCAACGCAAATTGCTCGACGAACTGAACATCGTCCACGTGCCGGGGCTCAACGAGGAACTCGCGGCGACGTCGGTGTTCGGCTCACAGACCGCCCAGACGTACGCGAAGCCGAAGTTCGAGGGTGTGGCGGGCATCTGGTATGGCAAATCACCTGGCCTCGATCGTGCAGGCGATGCCATCCGCCATGGCAGCTTCGGCGGCACGGGTCGCAAGGGCGGCGTGGTGCTTCTGGTCGGCGACGACGCCGCAGCAAAGTCGTCAACACTGCCTTCGCGCAGTGATCCCACACTCGTCGCGTTGCACCTGCCGGTGTTCTATCCGGGCACAGTGCAGGAGGTGCTCGACCTCGGGATCCATGCGTTCGCGATGTCGAGGCTGACCGGGCTGTGGGTGGCGATGAAGATCACGACGCCGGTGGCAGACAGCTCCGGCATTGCCGAGGTCGTCCCCGGTAGGTTCGACCCGGTGCTGCCAACGTTCGAGGCCGACGGTAAGCCCTGGACGCCGACCCTCAGCGGTCACGTTGGTGTGCCATTCGCCAACACACTGGAGATCGAGGTGCTCGGCAATCGAATCGAGTGGGCCAAGCGCTATGTGGCCGCCAACCCGATCAACCGGTTCATCACCAACCCTGCGGATGCGTGGCTGGGTATCGTCGCCGGCGGCTACGACATGCAGCAGGTCGTGGAGGCCTTGCGTGTGCTCGGCCTCAGTCCCGAGCGGCTTGGCGAACTCGGGGTTCGCGTGCTCAAGCTCGGTGCCCTGCATCCATTGGATCACGGCGCCATTCGTGAGCTGGCCAACGGTACGGCAACGGTGATGGTGTGCGAAGACAAGATCGACTTCCTTGAGTCGCGCGTGCGCTCGGTGCTGTATGGCACGGCCAATGCTCCGGCCATCGTCGGCAAGGTCGATCACGACGGCAAGCCGTTGATCACCCACTACGGCGCCTTGACCACCGACAACCTCGTCGACTCGCTGCGCCGCATGCTGACACTTCGTGTTCCCGCAGACCAATTGGCCACGGTACGCAAGTCCGAGCCCGTACGAATCTCGCTCGGGGCCGAGGCGGTGCGTACCCCGTTCTTCTGTTCCGGATGCCCGCACAACACGGGTCTGCTGGTGCCGGGGGACTCGCTGGTCGGCGCCGGCATCGGGTGCCATGGCATGGTCAGCATCGTGCCGCGAGAAAAGACGGGTCACGTCACAGGCATCACACAGATGGGCGGCGAAGGTGCGCAATGGATCGGCACCGCACCGTTTGTCGAGGACAATCATTTCTTCCAGAACATGGGCGATGGTACGTACTTCCACAGCGGTCAGCTCGCCGTACAGGCGGCGATTGCGTCGGGCACGACGATGACGTTCAAGATCCTCTACAACGCGGCGGTCGCGATGACAGGTGGGCAGGATGCAGCCGGGCTCCGCACGGTGCCAGAGATGACCCGCATGTTGATGGCCGAGGGCGTCAAGCACATCACGATCACCACCGACGATCCCGCCAAGTATCGCGGTGTTGATCTTCCTGGCGGCGTCGACGTGGTGCATCGCGATTCGATCGTCGACGCGCAGGAGAAGTTGCGCGTCATCGACGGCGTCACTGTGCACATCCACGACCAGCAATGCGCAGCCGAGAAGCGCCGCGATCGCAAGCGTGGAATCCTCGCGCCGGCGACATTCCGGGTGATGATCGACGAGCGCGTGTGCGAGGCGTGCGGAGATTGTGGCGTGCAGTCCAACTGCTTGTCGCTGCACTCGACCGAGACGGAGTTCGGTCGCAAGACCGTGATCGATCAGGCCAGCTGCAATGTGGATGCCAGCTGTCTGAAGGGAGATTGTCCGGCGTTCATCACCGTCAAACCCGGTAAGGCGAAGAAGAGCAAGCTTTCAATGTCGGGCGGCGAGCTGCCGGCCCCCACGTTGGTTGTGCCCGCCGATGTGGCCATACGAATGCCGGGTATTGGTGGCACCGGCGTCGTCACCGTCAGCGCGGTGCTGGCTGCCGCGGCACAGATCGCCGGCGTGGATTGCAAGACTGCCGACCAGACGGGTTTGTCGCAGAAGGCCGGACCCGTCGTCTCCACGGTGACGATCGGTGATCCGGTACCGGGCCAGATCGGGGTGCTGTTGGCATTCGACGCGTTGGCCTCGTCGACGCCCGCCAATCTCGCCGGCCTCGACTCGGACAACAGTGTTGCCATCGTGTCGACGACCATCGCGCCAACGGGCCGGATGATCGGCAAGGTCGCCTCGCACGGCCTCGATCTCGCCCCATTGCGTACCGAGCTTGCCAAGCGAACAGATGCTTCGCGCAACCTGTACGTCGACGCTGCACGGATTGTCACCGCGTTGTTGGGGAACGCCGTGACAGCCAACGTCTTCATGGTCGGCGTTGCGTACCAGGCCGGCTTCATCCCGCTGCCGGGTGAAGCGATCGAGAAGGCGATCGAACTCAACGGCACAGCAGTCGAGGTCAACCTGGCGGCATTCCGCTGGGGCCGGCGCTGGACAGTCGACCCGGGCGAGGTCGAGAAAGCGGCCGGGGCCAGTGTTGCCTACGACCTGCAGCCCTACTCGGTCGACGGAATCGACGACGCGGTGCTGTGCGAACTCGTCGAGCGGCGCGCCGGCGACCTGGTCGCCTACCAGAGCACGCGCTACGCCGCCCGATACGTCGACGTGGTCGTTAGAGCACATCGCGCCGAGCAGAACGCGGGCGGCGACGGCACGTTCGCCTCGACCGTTGCTCGCCAGTTGCATCACCTCATGGCCTACAAGGACGAATACGAGGTCGCCCGGTTGTTGCTGGCCGGTCGTGCCCGGGTATCCGCGCAGTTCGGTGACGACGCCAAGATGACGTGGAACCTGTACCCGCCGATGCTGCGGTCGATGGGACTCGGTCGCAAGCTGCGCTTCGGGTCATGGTCTGCACCGGTGCTGATGACACTTCGGGCGATGAAGGGTTTGCGCGGCACAGCGTTCGATCCATTCGGTCGCGCCAAGGTTCGACGCACCGAGCGAGCCTTGCTGAAGGAGTACATCGAGCTCGTCGACGAGGCATCGGCGATGTTGGCGCACGAACATGCCAACGCTGTCGAGCTGGTCGGATTGATCGATCAGGTCCGCGGCTACGAGGGAGTCAAGATGGCCAACGTCGATCGCTACCGCGAAGCGCTGGTAGCGGCGCGACAGGCACAGCCGGTCAGCTGAGAGCAGTCTGCGGCCAGCCCGTATCGGCCACGAATGCGTTGACGCGAGCGACGCATTCGCTGCGGTCGTATACGCCATACAGGGCCTGCTTCATGCGCGGCGGATCGCCGAAGAAGAACAGTTCGTAATGCGACTGTCGTCCGCCGAACGCGCTGATCGACATGTCCCAGGCCAGGCGGAACAAGGCAACCCGTTCCTCGGCTGAACTGGATGCGCCCTGAAGGTACTTGGCGATGTCGGCACCGCGAGGCCCGTCGAAGTCGGCCTCGGTCGGGATCGTGATCAGCCCGCTCGTCGTCACCAGCTGCATGATCTCGACCAGTCGTCTGTACACGCCGGGATACCAGTTGCGTGCCGCGTCCAGCGGTGGACGCGCCGGAGTCATCACGCCGTACTTGTTCAGCGTTGCTCCCGCTTCGCTGGCGATCTTCAGACCCTTCATGATCTCGAGGATCATGATCACCTCGGCGACCATCTGCTGCACGTGTGGCGAATCGCCGGAACCGACCATGTCGATCGCTGCTTGGATCACACCGAGGAACGCCTCGGTCTTGGCGATCTTGAGGTTGACCACCTGGTGGGCCATGTGCAGGACTGCGCCGGTCTCTGCGTACGCCCGGTTGGCCAGGTCGACATCGTTCATCAACAGCACCCGATCCCACGGCACAAGCACGTCGTCGAAGTAGACCATCGCATCCATCTCGTCGAACCGCGAACCGAGCGGGTGATCGCCGTGACTTCGCCCGAGGTCGAGCGGTTCTCGGCATTGGAACGACAGCCCGGGCGTGTTGTTGGGAATGCCGAACGCGAGTGCGTACGGCTTCATCTCGTCGCCACCCTTCACGACTGTCGACGGGAAGATGAGGATCTCGTCGCTGATCGGCAGAGTCGCCAACATCCGTGCGCCGCGCACGATGATGCCATCGGACGTCTCGCGCACGACACCGAGGGCAATGAACGGATCGTCGAGTTCATAGGCCTGCTTGCGCTTGTCGACCTGGGGATTCGTCAGCGCATGGGTGAGGGCCAGATCGTTCTCGCGGACGTACTCGAAGTAGTTGCGAGCGTTGTCCGCGAACTCCGGTCGGCACTGGCCGAAGTACTCCGCCGCCGTTCCGGCTCCCATGAGATTGACGTTGAGGTAGTCGGGCATTCGCCCCATGAAGCCGAGGCAGGCGTCGGCCCACACCTTGTGCATCATCGAGCGACGCTCCAAGTCTTCGCGAGTTCGCGGCACGATGAAGCTCATTCCGACCGGATCACCTGTCGAGGGCGATGGGAAGGTCATGGCGTCGACGAGGTCAGGTCGATGTTGCAGCTCGTACAGGGCTGCGAGTGAGTGCGCTGCGTTGGCCGTGCGCGGATGAGTTGTTGGATCGTCGACGAGCTCACCCTCGACCCACAACGCCGGTGGCTCAGATCGCAGCCGCTCGAGTACCTGCTGCCCGGTTCGTGCTCCCATGGTCACTCCTGTCTTACGGCTGTTCTATATTAGAAACGATGATTCGAATGTCGAACGAGACCGTAGCACCCTCCCAGACACTCGATCGCGGGCTGGCCTGCTTGGACTTCGTCGCCGGTTCTGATCGCGCCGTGTCGGTCGAGACTGCGGCTGAGGCGCTGGGGCTGCATCGCTCGATCGTCTACCGGCTGCTGCGCACGCTCGAACGACGACGCCTGGTCGAACGAAACACCGATGGCGAGTATTCGCCTGGTCCATACCTGGCTGTGCTCAGCCGGTCGGTGCGTCGTTCGTTGCGCGCCGCTGCGGCGCCGTTGTTGGTCAAACTTGCCGAGGAGTTGCAGATGACGGCGTTCCTGGTTGTCGCAGACGGCGACGAGGCCGTCACCATCGACAGCGTCGAGCCGACGTCGCTGAATGCTCATGTCGCCTATCGACCAGGCACTCGACACCCCATCGACCGCGGTGCGCCGGGCATTGCGCTCCTAGCCGGCCGGCAGGCTGTGCCCGGCGAACGCGCCGAGGTCTCCCACGCGCGCGAGGTGGGCTGGGCCACCAGCGAAGCGGAGGTCATCGCCGGCATGGCCTCGATCGCCGTGCCCATCGGCGACCAGGGGGCCATCGCCGTGCTCTGGCTAGCGGGAAACCCGGTCAGCACCAGCGAGGTTGCGGAACGGTTGATGACCGCCGCCGCGGAGATCCACCGCCGCCTCGGGGCCTGAACCCCTCCCGAATCGTCAGTGACGAAACGAGCCCTCTCAATGTGGATCTGGGCGCCAAACTTTTCGGTGACCAGCACAACACAGAGCAAACGGCGCCCAGATCGCGACCTCGGGCGCAGGCGAGTTTCGTCACGGACGATTCACGACGAGATCGGGAGTGCTGACAGAGCGGATGGGCTCAGTTGACGCCCCAGCCGCCGTCGACGCGGAGCAATTGCCCGGTGATGTGCTTCGACTCGTCGCTGCACAAGAACACGGCCGCCTGGGCATGGTCGTCGGCCGACAATGGTCCACCACCGGAGACAGGCATGCGCGCTTTGACGATGTCGAGGGTCTCGGGATCAGATGCGGCGCGGGTGGCCATCGGCGTCAAGGTCAGC
>JANOJI010000416.1:0-3834 GCA_031408175.1 Ilumatobacteraceae bacterium | reverse complement strand
CCGAAAGCTCTTCAATGTCTTTGCCGGACCGAAACGATCGTTCGGCAGCCGTGATCGCACCATGAGCCTGTACGCGCCGATCGCCCTCGTCTCGCTGCCGGGAATGTGGGTCATCATGGTGCTGGCCGGATTCACCTCAATTTTCTGGGGGACCGATGTTCGGCCGCTGACGGAGGCGTTCGCCACCAGCGGTTCGTCGCTGTTCACGCTCGGTTTCATCCGTCCCCGAGGTACTCCCCGCATTGTGCTCGAGTTCGCCGAGGCCGGCATCGGGCTTGGCCTGATCTCGTTGATGATCTCGTACCTGCCCTCGATCTACAGCGCGTTCGCTCGTCGTGAAGCGCTGGTCGGCATGCTCGAGGTCCGCGCCGGGCTGCCGCCAAGCCCCGCCGAGATGCTCATCCGCTACCGACTCATCGGGTGGCTCGACCGCATCGACGAAGACGTGTTCGAACGGTGGGAATCGTGGTTTGTCGACATCGAGGAGAGTCACACCAGCCAACCATCACTGGTGTTCTTCCGCTCGCCGCATCCCGAACGAAGCTGGATCACCGCGGCGGGTTGCGTACTCGACACTGCTGCGATCACGGCCTCGACGCTTGACCGGCCGCACAACGCCAGCTGCGACGTGATGATCCGCTCGGGATACCTCAGCCTGCGGCGCATCGCCGACGCGTTTCAGATTCCGTACGACCCCGATCCGAAACCGACGGATCCCATCACGATCTCGCGACGCGAATTCGACCTGCTGTGCGTCGAGTTGCGAGCCGCCGATGTGCCGTTGAAGCGTGACCTCGATCAGGCGTGGCGTGACTTCAACGGATGGCGAGTCAACTACGACCAGGTGTTGGTCCGGTTGTGCGCGTTGACCATGGCCCCACCGGCGAAATGGTCGAGCGACCGAATCGACCAGCTGCAGGTACCCCCGCTGCGGTTCAGACGGCGTCGGGTGTAAGGGGCTACGCCGCGATTGCCAGACTGGCTACCACGCTGAACGCGACCACCGCGATCGGTGTGGCGTACGACGCCCACTTCGGCAGCGCTGCGTGGGCCGGGGCAAGGATCACGAAGCCGCAGATGGCGCCGGCGATGGCGCCGCCGAGGTGACCGCCGACGGAGATCCCCGGCAGCGTGAAGGTGATCACCAGGTTCAGCACCAGGATCGTGCCGATCCCTGTTTGAAAGACGTTGACCCCGCGACGGTGCATACCGATGGCGGCCGCGGCCATGAGCCCGAAGACTGCTCCAGAAGCACCACCCGTCAGGCCGTTCGGTTGCAACATCAGCGCGCCGAACGATCCGCCCAGCAGGCTGGCGAAGTACAACAACCCGAACCGCACCCTGCCAAGAGCCGGTTCGAGGAGTTGGCCGAGCTGGAACAGCAGCAGCATGTTCATACCGATGTGAAACAAGCTGTAGTGCAAGAAGCCAGATGTCACAAGTCGGTAGTACTCACCGTCTTGCAAGAACGGCTTGAAAAGCGCCAGCCTGATCTCGCCATTGCGGGTACTCACTGTCCACATGTAGACGGCGATGTTGATGGCGATCAGCGCGTAGGTGATCAGTGTTGGTTGGCGGGCGTTCCAGAACTTGGCACGGGTCTTCACGTCGGGCCGCGCAGCCTTGATGCAATCGACGCAGTGTGAACCGATCGAAACCTGCACCAGACAATCGCCGCATGCCGGCTTGCCACATCGAGTGCAGCTACGCCCGGTCTCGCGGTCGGGATGGCGGTAGCAGCGAGCGATCGTAGGTGGCGGGGGAAGCGACATTGTCCGTCAGGCTAGCGACGGGCCGCGGTCAGACGACGGCGTCGACAGCCACGACGATCGCGACCATGACGATGATCAATGCGTTGTATGCGGTGTGGGCTCGCGTCGATTCCAACGTTGCTTCCGTGGCGCTGCCGGTCAAAGCGTACGAGCGAAGGTAGACCGACATGAAGTAGGCCCCGCCCACCGACAGCGCCAACGCGACACCGATCGGGATACCGATCAACGCATGGATCAATCCGAACTGCAGCACCTTGACCGCTCGGCGGCGGTTGCCCCAGCGTTGCGCCCCCGTTCTGAACATTCGCTCCTCGGCGTTGGCGAACAGAGGAAGGGCCGCCACGACCAACGCCATGAAGACGAGCGGGATCAACCACGCCCACGCCGTGCCCATGGTGGTGCTCGAGGAACCAAAGACCGGGTTGCCGTCGCCGCCGATCGCCGACCACCAGCCCCACCGCAGGACAGGCACCATCAGCGGGAATGGCCACGATCAACACGCCCGCAAGGACGAACGGAACTGGCCACACGTGCCGCCAACGGATGCGTGTCCAGATCGTTCTGCTCAACGAGCGGCCGTCGTGCGAGCGTGAAAGCTTCACGGCCTGGACGAGGCGCACACCGACGACCGCGAGTACGACGACGCTGAGCACGTTCGACAGCCGGTCGTTCACGAGCCCAGTGTACGGTCGACCCCACCGAGGCGATCCGAGAGGGGTGTGCGATGGCGTGGGATTTCGAGACCGAGCCCGAGTTCGAGGCAAAGTTGGCCTGGATGCGTCAGTTCGTGCGCGACGAGATCATCCCGTTGGAGACGTTGGCCGACCGCTGGCGCACGGCCGAGGGCCGCGCCGTGTTCCGGCAGATCACCGATCCACTGAAAGATGAGGTTCGACGCCAGGGACTGTGGGCAGCACACCTGCCGCCCGACATGGGCGGCCAGGGTTTCGGGCAGGTCAAGCTGGGCCTCATGCACGAGATCCTGGGGCAGTGTGCCTACGCGCCGAGCGTGTTCGGCAACAATGCACCCGACAGCGGCAATGCCGAACTGATCGCGGTTGGCGGCACCGACGCGCAACGAGAACAGTGGATGCAACCACTGCTCGATGGCAAGGTGCGCAGCGCCTTCTCGATGACCGAGCCCGGTGCCGGCGCGGATCCGACGCTGTTGAAGACGTCGGCTGTCCGCGACGGCGGCGAGTGGGTGATCAACGGTCACAAGTGGTTCTCGTCGAACGCGTCGATCAGCGACTTCTTGGTCGTGATGGTCAAGACCGGTGATTACGAGAAGCCGTACAAGAACTACTCGATGATCATCGTGCCGACCAACACGCCCGGCGTCAACATCCTTCGCGATGTCCCCACCATGGGCGAGCCCGATCACCGCACAGGTGAACCGGGCGGGCACGCCGAGATCCTCTACAACGACGTGCGGGTGCCATTCGACAACATCGTCGGAGGCGAGGCGGGCATCGGCCAAGGGTTCGCGTTGGCGCAGAAGCGGCTCGGACCCGGCCGCATCCATCATGCGATGCGTTGGTTGGGTCAAAGCCGACGAGCATTCGACATGCTGTGTGAGCGCGCCCTGACCCGCTACACGCACGGCTCGATCCTGGCCGAGAAGCAGATGGTGCAGGACTGGATCGCTGAGAGTTATGCCGAGATGCAGGCCGCTCGGTTGCTCACCTTGCACGCGGCGTGGAAGATGGATCAGCTTCACGCCGCAGGCAAGCACTACAGCGACGCCCGGGTCGAGATTGGTGTGATCAAGTTCTGGGGCGCGAAGGTGATGTACAACGTGATCGACCGGGCGATCCAGATTCACGGCTCACTCGGTTACACGACCGATTTGCCGCTGGAGTCGATGTATCGAGCGGCGCGGGCCGCGCGGATCTACGACGGACCCGACGAGGTGCACAAGGTTACCGTCGCCCGGCAGGTACTGAAGGGCTACCGACCGTCCGACCCGCCCATCGAACACATCCCCACGCGACGTGCTGCCGCGCTCGAGAAGTTTGCGGGCTATCTCGACGAGCTCGCCATCAGCTCGTAGCGCTCGGTG
>JANOJI010000041.1:0-13693 GCA_031408175.1 Ilumatobacteraceae bacterium | reverse complement strand
TGGGCGGCGACCTGTTGGACCATCTCGGGAATCACCGGATTCACTTTGCCGGGCATGATCGAGCTTCCTGCCTGCAACGCTGGGAGTGTGATCTCCGCCAGACCGCCGTTGGGGCCCGACCCGAGCAGTCGAAGGTCGCCGGCAATCTTGTGCAACGTGAGCGCGACGACTTTCAACACTGCGGCGGCCTCGACCATCGCATCCTGGCTCGACTGAGCTTCGAAGTGATTGCTCGCCTCGGAAAACGCGCATCCCGTGCGATCGCTCAGCCGGGCTGCCACAAGTGAGCCGAAGCCGGCTGGTGCGTTCAAGCCGGTTCCCACTGCGGTTCCCCCTATGGGAAGCTCGGCCAGGCGGGGCAGCAGGGAGGTGACTCGCTGCGCACACAGTTCGACGCCGCGTGCCCATCCACCGACCTCTTGCCCGAACGTGATGGGCACAGCGTCCATCAGGTGAGTGCGCGCCATCTTGACCGTATTGACATGACGATTGGAGAGATCGATCAATGAGAGCAGCAAACTGTCGAGCGCCGGCAGCAGGGCCGTGTTGAGCTGCACGACGGCGGCAATGCGAGCAGCCGAAGGAAAGGTGTCGTTCGACGACTGCGAGGCGTTGACGTGATCGTTGGGATGCACGTCACGGCCGATGATCTCCGAGGCCCGATTGGCGAGGACCTCGTTCATGTTCATGTTGGTGCTGGTGCCCGAGCCGGTCTGGAAAACATCGACAGGGAACTGATCGGCCATTCCTCCGCTCACGACTTCGTCGGCAGCCTGCTGGATCGCGGCGCCGACCAGTCGATCGATGACCCCGAGGTCACTGTTGACGGCAGCGCACTCCGCTTTGATCATCGCCAGCGCTTCGATCATGACCGGCGGAATCCGATCACCTGACACGGGGAAGTTCTCGAGTGCCTTTCGGGTCTGCTCTCCCCACCGATCAGATGTGGATGATGGTGCCGAAGTCGTGGCCATGATTCCTCGTTCCTTCGAATGAACAACCGCTGACGCTATCGATCCTGATGGTCGACCGCTGTGTATGAATCGCCGGCTTGTCGGGTACAGCACTGGCACACGACCCGAAAGTGAGTTGATATGTCGAGTGCCTTGAGAAACGCCGCGGAGTCGACCGCCCACGCGCTGGCTGACCTGGTTGACGGTGCCCGCGACAGGCTCGAGGAGCTGCCTCCGATTGCGCGCGCTCGCCGGAAGCAGCACAGGACGGGCTGGTCGGTTGTGGGGATCGTCGGTCTTGTGGCCGTGGTGCTGATCGCCCGCCGGATCCGACACGTCGATCGACTCGAGCCCACTATTGCTCATCTCGATGAACCGAGCCTCGCAGCCAGCTGAGCTCGTCTGGTCAGCTGTCGACGAGGCTCATTGCGGTGACGTCGGAGATGCCTTTGATCCTCGTCAGGCGCTTCACGTGCGCCTCGGAGTCAGGCCATGCCTCGGTACTGGTGAGCAACGTGACGACTCCGTCGTTCACGGCCAGATCCTTCAATGCCGGGTCACGACGCAGCACCGGGTCTGCTGTCACAGCAGCACGCACCTTGGCCTCGGTGATCAATTCCGACACTGGTCGGGTCTGGCGCTGAGAGATTGCGCGGCGTAGGAACTCGGACCATCGCACGACGTCCTTGCGGTTGACCCACGCGGCCGAGGCCAGCGCAGCAATCCACATTGGGCGAATTCGTCGGGTCACGACTCGGGGGATCATGAGAGTCCTTTCATTGCATGTTCGGTCATTGCATGTTCGGTCATTGCATGTTCGGTCATTGCGAATCGGCCTTGCGAGCAGCGTTTCGGCTGGTCTTGGCAGCCACGGCGCGAGCGGCTTCGATCGTGGAGTCGGCGCCGGCGTTGGCCATACCGCCGGCCCAGTCGGCCAGATGGGAACGTACGAACCAGTGGTACTTCTCGAGGACGCCGGTCTGGTCGATCAGCAGTCCTTCCGACACTTGGTCGATCGTGCTCGTGTGCGCAATCGCTGCACGGTGGTCGCTGATGACTCTCCTGTACACGAGGTCCAATGCACCGAGATGTGAGAGCGAATCCGCTCGGTCGAGCTCGTAGTCGTCCCAGGTTCGATCCGCAACGAGGCGGCCGGGAAGGCCGCTCGGTACGCCACCGAGTGTTGCAATCCGTTCGGCCAGATCGTCGACCATCGTCTGCACGCCCTGGAAGTGCGGATCCAGCATTTCGTGAACGCTGATGAAGTTGGGGCCGACCACATTCCAGTGGATGTGCTTGATCGTGAGGGCGAGATCGAGCAGGGCAACGAGACGTTGCTGCAGGGTCTTGGCGAGGCGAGTGCCCTCGTCGCCAGACAGCGACGGCACCGTGAACGACGCTTGTCGCGAAGAACTCACCTTGCCTCGAGGATCTGGGCTTCGAGGATCTGGGCTCGTGCTGTCGAGCATGGTCAAGGCGCGCTTGGTTGTCTTGCTGGATGCCATGAACGACTCCTTTCTTGGCCACGTTCACCTGGCGGTACGTCGGTGGTACCCACGCTGGTGTGCCCTCAAACGCCGCCGCCCGAGTGTCGTCAGCCAACCACCGTCAGCCCAACCGCCATCAGGACGTCTCCGATTCGTCCTCTCGCAGATGACCGCGCAGCTCGACAAGGCTCGAGGCGATCAACCGCCCGACATGCACCTGGCTGGTGCCGATCCTTTCGGCGATCTGCGCTTGGCTGAGCTCCTCGAAAAATCGTAGGTACAAGATCTGGCGTTGGCGTGGACGAAGTCGATCGAGCAGTCCGGAGATGACCTGACGATTCAGGACGGCTTCCAGGTTCGCCTCGACGGTCGGAGTTCCCTTCCCCGTTTCATCCAGAGCATGGGGACGGTATGCGTTGTTGGCCTCCAATGCCTCGATGACCGCTTCTTCCGACAACCGCATGCGCGCCGCGATTTCGGATACCCGCGGCGATCGTTTCAGCTCTTTCGACAACGTCTCGGCGGTCGCGTTGACAGCCGGTCGCAGATCCTTTGCCCGCCGAGACACATGGACACCCCAGGTGTGATCGCGGAAGTACCGGCGAAGCTCGCCCATGATCGTCGGTGTCGCGTACGCTCCGAATGGAACACCGTGGGTCGGGTCAAACCTGTCGATGGCATTGAGGAGTCCGATGCGTGCTACTTGCACGAGATCGTCGAACGGCTCGCCGCGGTCGGCAAAGCGGCGAGCGCCTCGCGTCGCAAGCCATGAAGTGCGCTCGGCAATGGCGTCGCGAAGGTCGACGTCGCGGGTGGTCAGGTAGCGCTCGAGGGACTCCCGCAGCGAGCTTTCGTCACTTTCGGAGTAGTTGGACACCGAGCTCACGGGATCGAGGCGTGCGTCACTGCCGCCCAAATCTGGGCATGATCGTCGACCAGTTCGATGCCGTGATCGGTGCCCACGCCAGCGAGCACGGTTCGGCACAGGAGCAAATCGGGATGGTCGGCGTCGAAGTCTTGCACCGCTGTCCGCCCCCGCACCCTGAACTCCTGCGCCTCGACGACGAACTCGACATCGATCGACTGTCCGCCACCGTGCTCGATGAGAGCGAGTAGCACCTCGCTGACGGCGATCCTGATGTCTTCGATCTCATCCACCGTGAAGCCGGCCATCCCAGCGATTCCGCTTGCCGCCAAACGCAGCACGCGAGACAGCGTGGGATCAGGCGGCAGGCGGAGGAGAACCGGACCAACTGCCGTGGGCTCAGCCACGACTGGGCTCGATAGAGAAATGCTCCGTCGTGCCCGTGATCTCGAGCAATCGAAGGACTTCCGGCCGCACACCTCGCAGGACGACGATCGAGTCGCGAGCCTTCGCTCGACGGCTCGCGCCGAGCAGGCTGCGCAGGCCGGAGGAGTCGACGAAGAAGACATCGCCGAGGTCGATGATGATTGGGCCGTCGTTCTCGCGCTCGAGCAAGGCCGCTTCGAGAATTGGGCGTCCGGCTACGTCGATGTCTCCATGGACGACGATGACGCCGGCCGGATCACTGTCGACAGTGAGTGAATCATGGTTTCCCATCTCAGTCACGTGACCCTCCTGATGGCTGAATTGTGTTGGTCGGGGTTTCTGGCTGCACACGCTACGTGCAGGAGCAGCGAACGCCGTTGATGGCCCGTCAAACAGCAAGCTACCGAGCTTTTTCCTTGGGCGATGTTTAGGCCGTCGATGAATGCGGTACTAGATGCGGCACATACCGATTTCCACAAGGGAGGGCAGAGTGAGCGACGAGGGTTCGACCGAAATGAGCCGTCAATTCCACTCCACCCACACGATCCTGTCTCGTCGTTACCCGTCCCCAACGGCGACAGGCACCGGGTCAGGGCGACGGTCCTAGCTTCCGCCGGGACTGTCGCCGTGGCCTCGATCACACTAGATCTCGCTGGTGGACCCCCCAGCGAGCGCTGAGCCCCCATTCAGCGATCCGAACGTGCCCGGCCCGATCCGTCCCCGGGCTGGGCACGTTTGCGAAATCGTGACAGCTCAGGGGCGGGTACCCATGGCCTTCAGCCACCGAGCATGCGACTTGACAGCCTGCCACGGGGTGGGATGGCTGTGAACGGTGAGACCGCGTTGCGTGCAGGCGCGGCGCAATCGTTCGGCGACAAGTGGATAGACGGTATGTGGCAGGCGCGGTGCGAGATGGTGCTCGACCTGGAAGTCGAGTCCACCCATCACCCAGTGCAGGGTTCGGCTACCGACTCGTGTTCGGCAATGCACGTCAGCGGTTGTGCGGAGTTGGTGAGCGATGAAATCGGAGCCGCGGCGCGGCGCGTCGGCGGCCGGGAACTCGGTGTAACCGGCACAGTGGGCGAGCTGGAACATCGTCGCCAGCAGCAGCCCGACGCTCCACGAGATGGCGAGGTAGAAGACCAGCACGACCCACCAGCGGTGATACACGAGCGGTAGCGCGATGGCCCAACCGGCGTGCAACACCTTGCCGAGGGCGAGCATTGCGACGTCTCGTCGGCGTGGTAGGCGGGCGAACTCGTGCGCTCCTATGCCGTGCTTTTTCAAGTCGACGAAGTCGGAGATCAAGAACCATTGCAAGGTCAAGAAGCCGTACAGCGCCCACATGTACAGATGCTGATATCGATGCCACGGATGCCACGGTTGCTGGGGCGCCAGTCGTGCGAACGGCGCCTGAGCGATGTCGGCATCGATTCCGACCATGTTCGTGTTGCCGTGATGCAGGTTGTTGTGCTTGAACCGCCAGATCCATGAGCTCGCGCCGAGCAGATCGCCCGTGTAGCCGGCAAGGCGGTTCACGACGCGTGACGTGCTGAACGAGGCGTGATTCGCATCGTGGAACACACATGTTGCCGCAGCGGTCAGGGCAACGATCATCACGATCGCTGATGCGAGCTTCAGCAGGATCGGCGACGGCACCATGACCAGCGGCCAGTAACTTCCGATCGCCGCTACCGCGATCACGATCGCCGTGACGTGGAGTTGCCGGCGAGCGACAACGAGCTCTCTCGCAGTCGGCCGCACCGCCACTGTCAGTAGCAGTTGATCGTCATGCAGAACTTCAACGGATGCGGCAATGGTCTGCATGACTCGCTCCTTCGACATCGGCAGAGACCGCCTGCCGAGGTTTGGAGCGGGCATGCCGCGGCGTGATTCGAGCGGCGAATCTCACAATACCGGACACGCGGCGTTGTCGTTCCGCACAGATTCGTCACGTGTCTTCCTGATGTAGTCGATGCCGCGCCTGCTAGGGTTTCGTTACGTTCTCGCAGTGCACTACTCGGCCTAGACCATGCCGGCCGCTCTGTGATGAAAGTGGAAGGCATGGTCAACGTGATACAGCACAGCGCAGCTTTGGATCGCCCAGTTTGAACGCCGAGCGGTCGACGCGAATCGCGGTGGCATTTGCGCGTGCTGTGAGAAATTCCCCTGCAGCGGGACTGTGTACCGCCTGCGTCGAGGTGTTGCTCGTCTCGGGTGCAGGGATCACCGTGATGGGTGCAGGGCAATCAGGGCTGCTGTGCGTGTCGAGTCAGCGAATGGCGGCGCTCGAGGATCTGCAGTTCACGATGGGTGTGGGTCCGTGTCAAGATGCATATCAGTCCGGCCAGCCGGTGCACGCGCCACGGCTCGACCGCTCTGTTGTTGACCGTTGGCCTGCGTTTGTCGATATGGCACGGGACTCAGGGATCGGCGCGGTTTTTGCCTATCCTTTGGCCGCGAACGGCGCGAAGATTGGTGTCATGACGTTGTATCAGGAGCGCGAAGGCAGTCTCACTGCGTCGCAGCACGACGACAGCATCGCGATCGCCATGGTACTGACTGAGACGGTGCTCAGCTTGCAGGACGCAGCGCCCGACGGTGTCCTCGCCGAGGGTCTCGATGACGCGGTCGCCTATCGAGCCCAGATACACCAGGCGTCGGGAATGGTGTCGATCCAGCTCGGCGTTTCGGTCGACGAGGCACTCGTGCGGATTCGCGCCCACGCATTTGCAAGTGGTCAGCCAGTCGGTGACGTGGCAGCGGATATTGTCGCCCGCCGATTGCGGATGGCGGACGACAGACAGCAACAAGGAGAAGGGGTGTAACACTTGTGACAACCGATGCCGAGCTGAGGGCCCTGAATCGACAGGCGCTCACCGCAACAACCTTTGTCGAGATCGTCGACACCCTTGTCGATGCTTTCGACGTGATCGAAGTGCTGACCCAACTGACATCCCGCAGCATCGAGCTGCTGGAAGCATCTGCTGCCGGAATCCTGCTGGCGGACTCTGACGGACAACTCCGAGTGATCGGGGCATCGACGGAGCAGGTCGGGCTACTGGAGTTGTTCCAGATCCAGAACGACGAGGGTCCGTGCCTCGACTGTTTCCACACCGGAACAGTGATCAGCGATTCCAATCTCGGCGTGTCGTCACCCTGGCCGCGGTTTGCTCTGGAAAGCCTGCTAGCCGGGTACCCCTCGGTGTGTGCCGTGCCGCTGCGGCTGAGAGACGTGATCCTCGGCTGCCTCAACCTGTTCATGTCAGAACCCGTCGAACTCGCCGCAGCTGAGGTGGCGCTGGCGCAGGCCCTTGCCGACGTGGCCAGCATCGCCATCGTGCAGGATCAGGCCACACGAGAGGCTGCAATCCGAGAGGGTCACCTGCAGCACGCACTCAGCAGTCGCATCGTCATCGAGCAGGCCAAAGGCATGCTCGCCGAGCGCGTCGGCGTCGACATGGACGACGCGTTCGCTCGGCTGCGGTCGTTCGCCAGAAACAACAATCGAGGTCTCACCGAGGTCGCCGAAGGGTTGATCGCCGGAACGATCAGCCTCGATCTCTTCAACGATCGGCGAGGCCCCGGCGAGCGTCGCCGGCCACCGCCTCCCCCGTTACCCAACACTCGTAATCTCTGACCGCCGGGGCAGTGTTTACCGGACGCGGTTGTGCCGCTCGGGATGTGGGTGTACGGTACTGGCACGAGCTAGATCCGCTCCAGCCGCGTGGCTCCAGTCCCTGGTTGCGCCCTCGAAATGAGGAGAACCATCGTGCGCACACGGGACATGCGTGCAAATCCCGCACCAACCTCATTGGTCGTCGAGACGATTCTCGAGACCGACCCGCACCTTTCGGTCGAAGTGTCGCGACGAAATAGTCACCGAGTGGTTTCGATCGGTGGAGAACTCGACGTGGCCACCCGCAACAGGGTGCGCAGGGCATGCCTCGGTGGTCGCAAGGAAGTCGTGGTCGAGATGGGCGACATGACCTTTATGGACTGCTCCGGCTACGGAGGACTGATTGCCGCGCGCCGGGTACTGCAGGCGCACGGCGGCTCCCTGACATTGCGGAACCAGTCGGGGCAACCTGCCGAACTGCTGGCGATGCTGTCACTCCTCGAATCCTGCAACCAGGCACCATCTCGCACCTGAGCGGCCTACATGTCGATGGCGTTGCGGGTGGTCTCGATGAGTTCGGCGAACTCGTCGAGCTCGGCGTCGCCGATTGAACCGTAGACCGGTAGCAGTAATCTCGACGTCAGCCGCTCCGCTTCGGCCCTCGCCTCGCGAGCTGCCGCCGGGTCCCCGAATGGGCCGGTCCAGCCGAGATGTTCGGCCCACACCGGTCCGCTGCGCGGCGGCGGAGCGGGGGACGCGATCACTGCGTCGAGCGGGGTGATTCCGCTGGCGTTGACTGCGATGATGTGAGCACCGCCGCGTAGTTCGCGCAACACGTTGATGGTGAGTGCCACGCGGGCACCGACGTCGTCGGGCTGTGGCAGCGCCCTCCAGCCCGCAAAGACCGCTCCGATCGATGCGTCAGCGGCGCCAGCGATCTGTCGACCCAATTCGTCCAGTCGGGCCATGCGCGCAGGGTTGAACTTGGCAAGTTCGGTCGTACCCCAATCGCAGCACAGCGTGGCGAATGCATCAGCCACCTGCCGGTGCGTGAGTCCGTCCGGAAGGGAATCCCAGGCGGCGCGGACCCGATCGGGGGCCAGGAAGGCGAGACCGGACGCGGCGACGTCGGCATCGCCATCACCCAGCACGCCGGCTCGGCCGACGATCCACAGGTCGTTGCCCGAGGACAGTCCGAGTTCGGCAGCAAGCCGATCGGTCGGCGCACCGATCATCCAACCGCGGACGAACTGCTGGATGGGCTTCAACACCCGCTCGACCTGTTCGGCGACGGTCATGGTGGTCATCGGTGATCACTCTCTTTCAGAGGAGGGCTCAGCCCGCGCCGCGGGTGCAACGGTGTCGTGCCAGCGAATCCAGGCGTCGAGGTGCTGGGCGGGCGTCGAATAGCCGCCACCTGCGGTCGACACTCGGAGGTGCGTCGCGCCGAGCGCGCGAAACGCAGTGGCTGTGTCGATCCAGGTCTGCGGATCGTCGTCGGTCTTGATGCGCATTCCGCACTCGATGCCCAACGACGCCGGGTCGCGGCCGGCTGCGGTGGCGTAGCCACGAAGGCGATCGAGCGCGTCGGCCAGCATGTCGCCTGGCGGAAACTGCGGCATCCAACCGTCCGCGAGGCGGCCGGTGCGTTCGAGGACCTTCTCGACGAGGCTGCCGACGAACGATCCCATCCAGATCGGAATGGGCCGCTGGATGGGCAGCGGGTTCAGGCCGATGCGGTCGAGATGGTGCCAGGTGCCGTCGAAGGTGACCAGTTCTTGCGTCCAGAGCTGACGCATGACCGCGATCTGTTCCTCGATTCGGCGGCCGCGGTTCGAGAATTCCTGATCGAGGGCCTCGTACTCCATCCAGTTCCGTCCGATGCCGACTCCCAGCCGCAGGCGCCCCCCGGTCAACAGGTCGAGTTCGGCGGCCTGCTTGGCGAGCAGCACAGTTTGGCGTTGCGTGCTGATGACGATCGACGTCGCGAGTTCGAGGCGCGCAGTGACCGCTCCGATGAACGTGAGCAGGACGAGCGGCTCGTGACACGGTATCTCGTAGGTGTTGACCTTCTCGCCCGGTCGTTGGCGATCGGGATGGCCGCCGACGACGTGATCGTTGGCCAGCACGGCGTCGAATCCGGCACCTTCGAGTGATTGCGCCATGTCTTTCAGGAACGCAGGATCTTGGCCGACGTCGTCCGTGATGAGCATGGTCCCGAGTCGCACGAATCAGCAACGTAGCAAGTGACAGCCGCTCAACCCCGAGCCAGCAGTCGCAGCAACTCCTCGACATCGTCGACGCAGTGCACACCGAGTGCTTCGAGAGCGGGCCGGGCGTCGATGGGTAGCCCGTGCCCGGTGTCCTGGTTGAGGATGCCGCCCATGTAGATCTTCCCGGCCCAGCGCTCGTGGCGTGCGCCCTTGGCGAGGTGCTCGCCAAGCGCCAACGCATTGCCGTTGTACACGCCGAGCACGATGGCGTCGGCATCTTCCTCGTTCGCGGCTCGCACGATGCTGTCGATCGATGCGTTGGAGCCCAGAAGAATCACCTCGGCTCCGGCAGCCGGCAAAACGCGCGCCAGCGCATCGCGCACCAGATCGTGGACCTCGAGCACCGCCAGCACGACGCGAACGCCATCAAGTCGCGGCGCGACCGATGTGAGCCGTTCTGTGAGATGGCGCACATGCGACGCCTTCCACGGCTCTAGGCCGGCGATGTCGGCCGGCGCGGCAAGGTCGACACGACGCTCGAGCTCAGGCATGCTCGTGCGGCGCAACGCGAGCAAGACCTGCGCTGCATCGCCCACGTCGATCCCGTCGTCGTCGAGCACAGTGAGCGCCCGGTCGCGGAACTCGGTTGCGTAGCTGGCCGTCATCGCGCCCAGTCGTTCGAGGCGCGCCCAGTCGTACAGGGCGGGCGATCGACGGACCTCACGCTCGATCTCCCGACCCAGCAGCTGGATCTCGACGATCTCGGCAGCACAAGGAATACGCTCGGCCTCGGTGAGGGGCACGGGATTCACCGCGTGGCCAGTTGGTCGACGCAACTGCAGCGCGATGTCGCATGTGAGTTGTGTTGTCACAGCTGCGGTGTTGTGGACGCGGTCGCCCGGGCGATGATCGACCGTGTTGCCGTAGATCATCGACCCGATGGAGTCGCGGCCGCGGAGGTCGTCGAGTGCGAAGTGCACGATCGCACGGCACTCGGGATTCTGAATCGTGTTTCCGAAACAGTGGGCCAGACGCGCACCGATCAACTCCTCGACGACATACAACTCGAGCGCGGCCCAGCCGACGTATGCGCCGAAGTGAGATGCCTGGGTTGCCGAGCCGTCCTCGAGGTTCGAGTGGGCCAGCGCGCCGTGATCTCGCAGCGCGCCGATCGCGGCGATGGCCCGTACCGTCTCCTCGGTGACCAGGATCTCGTCGGAGCCGCCGAGCAGGTCGTAGGCGGTGTACTGACCAACGTTGCCGATCGTGTTGACACCGGCCGACAACGCCCGAAGTGTGTTCTGGAAACCCGCCGGGAATCCGATCATGTAGTCGCCGAGGTGTGGCTGGATCGGAGCAGCCTCGCCGAGTCGCCGCCACTCGTCGGGGCCGATGCGAGGGCCGGTTTCTTTCACGGCGAGATGGCGTTCGGTCTCGGGCACGCCCATCGCCCGATCGAGAGCCAATCCGAACCGGTCGACGGTGAAACCCTGCTCAGCGAGGCCGGCGTAGACCTCGACGAGTGCCACTTCGGTGGCCGCCCACGTCGACAGCCCGACGTGCATGTGGTACATCACCCGGCCTTCGTCGCGGCATCGTCGCTTGTATTCGGACTCCGAACGGGCGCGATTGGCGCGCAGGAACGCCGTTGGCGGCGCAGGTGGTGGCGCAGCGTGGCGGCCTTCGGCGATCAGTTCAGCGCCGGTGAGCATGCGGGCCACGGGTTCAATCTATGTGAAGAAAGCGTGAAGGAGTACGGCTGCAGCGTGAAGGATTCGTGAGTTTCACGGACGAAGCGGCGAGCGGCGCGTACAACGAGGTCATGAGTGATTTCATCTTCATCGCCGTGACGATCGTGTTCTTCGCGATCTGCTCGCTGTACGTGAAATGGTGTGACAGCATCATTGGTGCCGACGAACCCAGGCCCACGCCTGACGAGGTGACCGGGTGATCGCCAACTCGTCCGACAACTGGGTCGGCCTCGGCCTGGCCGTGCTGGGCATCGTCTATCTGCTCTTCGTGCTGGTGTTTCCGGAGCGGTTCTGATGACCTGGCAAGCAATCGTCTTCGGCCTCGTTCTGGTTGTCCTGCTGGCCGTTACCGTTCCACCGCTCGGGAAGTACATGGCCAGTGTCTACGGTGCTCGCCCAGACGGCACTGCACCCGGCGACCGGTTCTTTCGCCCGATCGAACGTCGCATCTACCGGATCTGCGGGATCGACCACAAGCGTGAGCAGCGTTGGAACATCTACGCACTGTCGCTGATCGCGTTCAGTCTGATGTCGTTGCTGATGCTGTACGCCCTGCAGCGTTTGCAAGGCAGCCTTCCGTTCAACCCCACAGATCGAGCGGCGGTCTCACCGTGGGGAGCTTGGAACGTCGCGGTCAGCTTCGTGACCAACACCAACTGGCAGTGGTACTCCGGCGAAGTGGCCATGAGCCATCTCACCCAGATGCTCGGGCTGACCGTGCAGAACTTCGTGTCGGCAGCGGCAGGCATGGCGATCGTCGTCGGCTTGATCCGGGGCATCACCCGCACCCACACGCGCAACCTCGGCAACTTCTGGGTCGACCTGACCCGCACGATCGTGCGCATCCTGCTGCCGCTGTCGCTGGTGTTCACCGTCGTGCTGCTGTCGCAGGGCGTTGTGCAGAACCTGCACGGCAACACCGTGGCGACCACGATCGACCAGTCGACCGAGATCGCCACCCAGGCCATACCCGGCGGGCAGATTGCCTCTCAGGAAGCGATCAAGCAGCTCGGCAGCAACGGTGGCGGACCATACAACGCCAACTCGGCACATCCGTTCGAGAACCCGACCGGCTTCACCGACATGATGGAGCTGTTCACCATCTTGCTGATTCCGTTCGCGTTGGTCGTGACGTTCGGGCGATTGGTCGGCGACAAGAGACAAAGCCGACTGTTGATCGTGGTGATGGCCAGCATCCTGGTGGTGTTCGCCGGCTTCTCGATGTTCGCCGAGACCAACGGCAACCCGAAGCTCACCGCCTTGGGCGTTGATCAATCGACAGGGACGTATCAATCGGGCGGCAACATGGAGGGCAAGGACCTGCGCATCGGCAGCGCGGCCTGCGGCATCTGGGCCGGGGCGACGACGGGCACGTCGAACGGTTCGGTCAACTGCATGCACGACTCGTTCACACCGCTGGGCGGCACCGCACCGATGGCACACATGATGCTGGGCGAGATTTCTCCCGGCGGTGTCGGCGTCGGACTGATGGGCGTGCTGCACTACGCGCTGCTGGCCGTGTTCATTGCCGGCTTGATGGTTGGGCGAACGCCTGAATACCTGGGCAAGAAGATCCAGGCGCCGGAGATGAAGTTGGTGACGCTGTTCATTCTCGCCATGCCGATCGCTCTGCTCGCGTTCGCTGCCGCATCGGTGACGCTGACGAGCGCGGCAACGTACCAGTCCGGCACGCACGGCCTGTCGGAGGTCCTCTACAACTACGCCTCGGCGGCAAACAACAACGGCTCGGCATTCGCCTACCAAGGGACGGGCACGCAGTGGTACACGGTCACGCAGGGCATCACCATGTTGATCGGGAGGTTCTTCCTGATCATCCCTGCGCTCGCTGTGGGCGGGTCGTTGGCGGGCAAACCGAAGGTGCCGGAAACCAGCGGCACGCTGCCGACGCACACGCCGTTGTTCGGCGCGTTGATCGCCGGTGTCATCGCCATCGTCGCCGGACTCACGTTCTTCCCAGCGCTCGCGCTCGGCCCGATTCTCGAACACCTGTCGTTGTGACGGCCGTTGGTGTGAAAGGCACATCATGACTGCAACTCTTCAATCATCTCCGCCATCGCCACCGCCATCGCCACTGAGGCTACGGCGCAAAGAGCCGGGCTCGAAGTCGATCCTCGATCCGGCAATCCTGAGGTCGGCGACCATCGACGCCCTCAAGAAGTTGCACCCGCGTACGATGATGCGCAACCCGGTGATGTTCATTGTCGAGGTCGGCTCGGCGCTGACCACGTACCTGTTCATCCGCGACTTCTCCAGCAGTGACGCGAATCAGAACGCGTTCGCCGGCCTGGTTGCGGCGTGGCTGTGGTTCACCGTGTTCTTCGCCAACTTCGCCGAGGCGATGGCCGAAGGACGAGGCAA
>JANOJI010000405.1:0-16244 GCA_031408175.1 Ilumatobacteraceae bacterium | reverse complement strand
GGGTGAAGGGATGATGGCCGGGCTTGGGCCGACCTGAGGCCTCGTCGACTCCGACGAACAACGGGAAGTCGACCACCCACAGATAGCGATAGGGACCCTCGTGAACCGGGGGACGGCCGAGATCATTGCGCAGCGTGCCCAGCACCTCGCACGCCGTCGCCCACTTGTCGGCGACGATCAGCAACAAGTCGCCAGGCTGGGCGCCCAGGCGCTGGCTCAGCGCAGCCTGCTCAGGTTCGCCGAGGAACTTGACCACCGGCGACTCCAACGACCCATCCTCGGCAACCTTCATCCACACCAGACCCTTGGCGCCCATCGACTTGGCTCTGTCGGTCAACGCGTCGAGCTTGTTGCGGCCATAGTCAGCGGCCTTGCCGACCGCGTTGATGCCCTTGATCGTCGACGCGCCGGTAAACGCCTTGAACTCTGTCGCCGAGAACGCATCAGTGAGCTCGACCAATTCCATGTCGAAACGCATGTCGGGCTTGTCGCTGCCGAACCGGTTCATGGCGTCGTGCCATGTGATCTTGACGATGTCGCCAGGGTCCTGACCGGCAGACTTCGCGGCCGCAACGACTGCTACGCCGATGGCCTGATGCACATCGTCCTGGCTCGCAAAGCTCATCTCGGCATCGAGCTGCATGAACTCGTACTGCCGGTCGGCGCGCAGATCCTCGTCTCGCAGGCAACGAGCCATCTGGTAGTAGCGGTCAATGCCGGCGACCATCAGCAACTGCTTGAACAGTTGCGGGCTCTGCGGCAAGGCGTAGAAGGAGCCGGGCTGCTGACGGCTGGGAACGATGAACTCGCGCGCCCCTTCCGGGGTGCTCGGCACGAGCATGGGGGTCTCGACTTCGACGAATCCTTGCTCCTCCATTGCCGTACGGATGGCCGAGTTGGCAGCGGCACGGATCCGCAGGTTGCGCTGCATGCGCTCGCGACGGATGTCGAGATAGCGGTACTGCAGTCGAGTCGTCTCGGCGACCGTGTCGGCACGCTCGTTGATGGGGAATGGTGGTGCCTCGGCGGTGTTGAGGATCTCGACGAGGCAGTCCTGCAATTCGATTCCGCCGGTCGGCAGACGGTCGTTGGTGCTGTCGGCCGGGCGGGCGGCGACCGTGCCAGTGACCCTGAGGACGTACTCGGGACGTACGTCGACGGAATTGTCGACGACACATTGAGTGACACCGGTGTGGTCGCGGAGGTCGACGAAGGCCAGCTTCTCGCCATGCTCGCGGCGGGTCGCGACCCAACCACACAAACTGACCGTCTGGCCGATGTGCTCGGGGCGAAGGTGACCGCACTGGTGGGTGCGCATGGATGTCGTGCTCATTGGCGCGCTTTCTTCAGGTAATCGATCAGGGTGCTGCGGGCGATGGTTTGCTGCCCGTCGTCGGTTCGCAGCGGGCGCACGGTAACAGCGCCTTCGGCGAGTTCGTTGCTCCCGATGATCACAGCGACGGCGGCGCCGCTGCGGTCGGCGACCTTCATCTGCGCCTTCATGCTGCGATTCTCGTACGCCCGGTCCGCGGTGAGGCCGGCGGCGCGCAGTTCGGCCGTCAGTTGCAACGCTTCGACTCCCCCAGTGGTATCTACGACAAACGCATCGAGCACCAAGGGTTGCGCCGCAAACACGCCTTCGTCGTCGCAGGCCAGCAACGTGCGATCAAGGCCCAACGCGAATCCGATCCCGTGAGTGGCGGGTCCACCGAGCGACTCGACGAGACCGTCGTAGCGCCCTCCACCGCCCAGGGCGTTCTGCGCCGAATCGAGCGTGCCGCCTTGGAACTCGAAGGTGGTGTGGCGGTAGTAGTCGAGGCCGCGCACCAAGGTGTCGTCGATGGTGAACGGAATGCCGAGTGCGGTGATGCCGGTCTGCACTCGCTCGAAGTGGGCAGCCGCGTCGGCACTGTAGAACTGGGCGATGCGAGGTGCCGCGGCCACAATCGCGGCATCCACTGGTCGTTTCGAATCGAGCACGCGCAACGCGTTCTTGTCGAGCGTGATCCGGCTCTCCGGCGAGAGTTCGTTGCGATGTGACTCGAAGTAGGCCTGCAAGGCAGCGACGTAACGGGCCCGGTCGTCGGGCTCACCGAGTGAGTTGAGCAACAGGGTGACCTGGCTCAACCCGAGGGCTCGATAGAACTCCCAGCCGAGGGCGATCACTTCGACATCGAGGTATGGATCGTCGGCGCCGAGCACCTCGATGCCCACTTGATCGAACTGCCGATAGCGGCCGCGCTGCGGCTTCTCGTACCGGAACTGCGAACCCGTGTACCACACTTTCCACGGCGTCAGCGGCCGATGCTGCACGAACGCTCTACAGACCGATGCGGTGAGTTCGGGGCGCAGGGCGACGTGGCGCCCGCCCTTGTCGACGAAGTCGTACATCTCCTTCGTGACCACATCGGTGGCGTCACCGATCCGCTGGAACACCCCGAGATCCTCGAGCATTGGCGAGATCACCTGGCCATACCCCGCCGACTCGACGACATCGGCGAACACGGTGACGAACTGCCGCCAACGCGCCGACTCGGGTGGCAGGATGTCGCGCATCCCTGGGCTGGTCTGGAACTCCGGCATCGTCAGCCAAGGCTACCGGCGGTGGTTGCCTGGTCAGCCGCCTTTGCCGGGCACCAGGCGGTAGGCATCGTACACGGCATCGATGTGCTTGATCGTGCGTAGTACGGAATCGAGATGGCTCGGATCGGCCAATTCGAACTCGAAACGCATCTTGGCCACCCGGTCGCCGCCGGTGTGCGTGCTGCACGAGACGATGTTGACATGCTGCTCGCTGAGCGCGTTGGCGACGTCGCGTAACAACCGCGAACGGTCGAGCGCGACGACTTCGACACCAGCCCGGAAGATCGCCTTGGTGCGGTCGCCGTCCCAATCGACGTCGATCAATCGCGCTGCCTGGTCGCTCATCAGGCTTTCCGCGTTGGCGCAATCGGTGCGGTGCACCGATACGCCGCGCCCACGTGTCACGAACCCGACGATGTCGTCGCCAGGCACCGGCGTACAGCACCGCGACAGTCGCACCAGAATGTCGTCGAGGCCCTCGACATGCACGCCGACGGTCGAGCGCGGGCGATTCGGCCTGTCTGGTCTGGTCGGTGAGACGACGGAGAACTGTTCGCCATCGGCGCCCTGTGAAAATCCGCGAGCCACCTTCTGGGCGATGGAGCGGGCCGAGATGTGGTGCTCGCCGATCGCCGCCAGCACCGAGTCGAGGTCGGCATACGAACTGGCGGTGATCTCGTCGCCCAGCACTTTGCTGTCCCAGATCCGCTGCAGCGGCAGGCCTTCGCGCCGAAACTCTTTGGTCAGTTCCTCGCGTCCTGCCTCGATCATGTCGACGCGTCGCTCGCGGCTGAACCATTGACGAATCTTGTTGCGGGCCCGAGGCGACGCGACGAACTGCAGCCAGTCGCGTGACGGTGCGGCTGACTCGACTTTCGAGGTGAAGATCTCGCATGTGTCGCCACTGTGCAGCGTGGTTCCGAGCGGGACCAGCCTGCCGTTGATCTTGGCCCCGATGCAGGCGTGACCGACGTCGGTGTGCACCGCGTAGGCAAAGTCAACGCTTGTCGAGCCGACAGGTAGCGGAATCACCCGTCCCTTCGGCGTGAAGACGAAGACCTCGTCTTGCTCGAGGTCGGTCTTCAGGTTCTCCATGAAGGCAGCCGGATCGGAGATGTCTGCCTGCCAGTCGATGATGCGGTTGAGCCAATCAATGTCGCTGCTACTCGTACCGTCGCCCTTGTAGGACCAGTGAGCGGCGACGCCCCACTCGGCACGTTGATGCATCTCGCGCGACCTGATCTGCACCTCGACGACCTTGCCGCCCGGGCCGATCACGGTCGTGTGCAAGCTCTGGTACAGGTTGAACTTGGGCATCGCGATGTAGTCCTTGAACCGACCCACCACCGGCTTGTAACTGCCGTGAATGCACCCGAGCGCCGCGTAGCAATCCTTCACCGAATCGACGATGACCCGAATGGCGACGAGGTCGAAGATGTCGTCGAACTCACGGCCCTTCTGCATCATCTTTTCGTAGATGCTCCATAGGTGTTTGCCACGACCGGTGACCTCTGCCTGCACGTTGAGCTCCTGCAGGCGTCCACCGACCTCGGCAATTGCCTTGGCCAGATACACCTCGCGCTCCGGAGTGCGCGTGCTGACCAAATGGTCGAGTTCGGCAAACCGCTTCGGAAACAGCGACGCGAATGACAAGTCTTCGAGCTGCTGCTTGAGCTCTTGCATGCCGAGCCGGTGAGCCAACGGAGCGTAGATGTCGAGCGTCTCTTGGGCGATGCGCCGCTGCTTCTCACTGGGCATCGCGGCGATGGTGCGCATGTTGTGCAAACGGTCGGCGAGCTTGATGATCAACACCCGCAGATCGCGAGCCATGGCCACCAGCATCTTGCGCATCGTCGCGGCCTGCTGCGCTTCTTTGGAGTCGAACTGCAGGCGTTCGAGCTTGGTCACGCCATCGACGATGGCAGCAACCTCTGCACCAAATGCCGCCTCGACATCGGCAATCGTGATCTCGGTGTCCTCGACCGCGTCGTGCAACAAGGCCGCGGCCAGCGAGATCTCGTCGAGACCGATGTCGGCCACAATGCGGGCAACGGCTAGCGGATGGTTGATGTAGCTCTCGCCACTGCCCCGGGATTGATGGCGATGCGCCTCTTTGGCGGTTTCGTAGGCGCGGTTGATCATGGCCACCGGCGCCTTGGGGTGCCGGCGACGGTAGGCGCTGAGCAGCGGCGTCAACTCGTCAGCGGTGACGTTCTGGTGCCGGCGCCACGGAAGGACACGATCGACAGCAGCCACAGTGCCTCAGTACCTGGCGAGACTTTCCACACGATGACCTTCGAGTTTGGCTCGGCCACAGAGTTCTTCGAGTTCGATCAGGAACCCGACACCCACCACCTCGCCACCGAGGGCCTCGACGAGCCGAACGGTTGCCGCTGCCGTGCCGCCGGTTGCCAGCACGTCGTCGATCACCAGGATGCGCTCGGACGGGTGAATGGCATCGCGATGAATCTCGAGCTTGTCGCGGCCGTACTCCAGGGAGTACTCCTCGCGCACGACCGCCCACGGCAGCTTGCCGGCCTTGCGAACTGGAACGAACCCGGCGCCCATTCGGTACGCCACTGGTGCGGCGATGATGAAACCGCGAGCCTCCATGCCCAGCACACGATCGGCGTGCACATCGTCGAATCGATCGGCCAGCTCGTTGATCGCCCGACCAAAACCTTCGCCGTCACCGAGCAGCGGCGTGATGTCGCGAAAACTCACCCCCGGAGTCGGGAAGTCGTCGATGTCTCGGACGAGTTCGGTGAGCCAGTGGCCGTTCGATGCCATACGGCTTCACGCTACCGTCGCTCAGCTGGTGCGACGCTTCTTCTTCCGCGGTCGAGGCGGGTGGGTGAGCAACGATTCCGGCGTGCTCGGTGTCGCCGCCACCACCACATCACCAACGGCAACATCGCTGCGTTGACGCCCGGTGTCGCGCCGCGCCGCCGACGGCGAACCGCCCAGCACCAAGCGCTCGAGCTCGGCACCAGTGGCATGCGCGCCGCGAAGCGTACGGAACCGGGGCTCGCGCTGCTTGAACATCGCCAGCAGTGGAGCCGCTATGAAGATCGACGAGTACGAGCCGGTCAACAGTCCGACCAGCAGGGCAAGGGCGAACTCGCGCAACGTGACGGCGCCGAGAATGCCGGAGCCGAGCACCAACAGCGAGAGCACCGGCAGTACCGCCGCCAGGCTGGTGTTGATCGATCGCATCAGGACTTGGTTCATCGACACGTTGATCACATCGGCGTACGGCACGCGGGCGCCCGAATAGCGATCAGTGTTGTCGTTGACCTTGTCGAACACGACGATCGTGTCGTAGAGCGAGAACCCGAGGATCGTCAGGAAGGCGACGACCGTTGCCGGTGTGACCTCGAATCGCAACAGCGAGTACACACCGACACTGATCAAGACGTCGTGCAACATGGCGATGATCGCCGCCAACGCCATGCGCCACTCGAGCCGCCAGGCGATGAACAGGGCGACCAGGATCAAGAAGACGATCAGCGCCCGTACAGCTTTCTCGGTGATGCTTCGGCCCCACGTCGAGCTGACCGAGTTGACGCTGACCGCCTCGCCATCGACCTGAGCCGCGGCAGCGAGCGCGTCTTTCACCTCTTGGCGCTTGGCGACCGACTGATCACCAACCTGGATCAGCAACACGCTGCCGGATGCCGAGGTGCGTTCTTGGATCTTCGCGTTGGCGCCATCGATGTCGTTCGCATCGAGGACGTCACGTGCCTGGTCGATGGTCAGGTTCGTGGCCGATACTTCCCAAGCGACGCCGCCCTTGAAGTCGAGCCCGAGATTGAGACCCTGCCCGATGAGCGAGACCAGGGTGACCACCAACAGCAGCGTGGAGAATGCCAGGCCCCACCAGCGACGACCGTAGAAGTCGATAGCGGTCTCGCCGTGGTACAACCGCCCGCCGAGTCCGCGGCGTGGACGAACGTCCGACAGGATCTCGGTACTCATGACGACGCTCCCGTTGCCGACACTTCGATTCCCATCACCTTGCGTCGTGCCATCCACTCCGTGCGGGCAATCAGCAGTACCGCTGGGCGGGTGAAGAAGTAAGCGACGACCAGGTCGCACAGGGTGGACAGGCCGAGGAAGAAAGCGAAACCGCGTACTGAGCCGACGGTCAGATACCACAAGACCGCAGCGCCGATCAATGACACCATGTCAGCGACGACGATGGTGTGCCACGCCCCGGCGAACCCGCGCTGGGCGCTGTTGCGCATCGATCGTCCGGCGCGCACCTCGTCTTTCAATCGTTCGAAGAACACCACGTACGAATCGACGGTGACGCCGACCGAGACGATGAGGCCAGCGATTCCGGCGAGAGACAACGCCAAGCCCTGGGTCCTGGAGAGGAACGAGATGACCGTCCAGATCAGCGCTCCAGAGACTGCAAGTCCACCGGCAACGATCAGACCGAGCAGGCGGTAGTACAACACCATGAAGATGAAGACCAGTCCGACACCGACAAGACCGGCGATCCACGCAGCCCGCAACGAGTCCTTGCCGAGTGTTGGTGACACCGTTTGCACTGCCTGGGTCTCGAGCTTGACCGGCAGCGAGCCGCTGTTGAGCACCCTGGCCAGATTGCGCGCCTCGGACTCACTGAAGCTGCCAGTGATCTGCACGCTTCCGGTGAAGTTGGCTTGCTGCACCGTGGGCGCCGAGATGATCTCACCGTCGAGTTCGATCGCCAACTGACGTGTCGGACAGGCCGCCGTTGAGTTGAAACACTCCGAGGCCAACACGTTCCACACACCCTCGCCATTGGCGCCGCCGCGCAGGCTGACCGTGACCCCCCACCCCGAGCCCGAGATTATTCGGGCCGCTGCGTCATCTTGGAAAACCTCGCCGGTGCCACCGGCTGGACCCACGAAGCAGACACTTCCACCTCGTGCCAGGACATAGCCAGTGGACTCCGGCGGTACCTCGGGCAGACCTACCTGGCCGTCGGCAACGGTCGTCGTGGCACCCGATGTCGTACTGGTCGACCCGGCGACGGTGGTACTGGTGTTGGCAGTGCTGGGTCGGCGCGACGGACCACCAGCGGCAGTCGTCGTCGGCGCGTCGGTGCCATCGGTCGCAATAGTCGTCGACGCTCCACCGGTGTTGTCCACCGGAGTAGCGCTGGTGTCGGACACAGCCACTGTGCCCGAGGGTGTGGTGCTGTCGGGCGTGGCCGGCTGATCGTTCGGGTCACTCGTGACACACGGGATGTTGAACTGTTCGTCGACCAGCACCGGTCGGAGGTACACCTGGCCGGTGACCTTCACGAGCTCCTCGGCCTGCTGCTGGTTCTTGACACCCGGCAGATTGACCACGATGGCGTCGCCTTGACGCAGAATCTCGGGCTCAGCAACACCCAAGCTGTCGACACGCTCGCGAATGCGCTCAACGGCGAGATCGAGGCTGGCCGTGTTGAACTCGCCTACTGGCTGCTGCGTGATCGAGATTCCACCCTGCAAGTCGAGGCCGAGCGAGGGGGTCTCACCACCGATCAGCGTGGCGAACAAGCCACCGAAGGCAACGATTAGGATTCCGACGAGGGAATAGATCAGCTTCCTGCGCATTACTGAGAAGGCTCGTCATCCGTCGCACCGTCAGCAGGCTCGATCTTGGTGCTTCGACCGGAGCCATCGTCACTGGGCATCGCGGTCTCGCCCTGAGATGTGTCGACCTTGCGTTGCAGCGCCTGACGGGCAACGCGGATCTGCACATTGTCGTCGATCTCCAGCCAGGCAATCTCGCCATCGATCAGGGTGACGAAACCGTACATCCCGGATGTCGTCATGACCTCGTCGCCGACCTCGATCGACGATTGCAACGCCGCCTGAGCGCGCATCTTGCGGCGCTGCGGACGGATCATCAGCATGTACATTGCCCCGCCAATGATGAGCATCGGGACGAACAAACCAAGCGCGGAACCGGAGTTCGAAGTTTCTTCTGCAGCGAGTATCGACAAGACGTGCATATGGGGTATCCAATTGTTCGCGATGGAGGGGAAGGGCCGCTCAATAACCGACCGGGAATGCTAGCTACCCAGAGGTCAGGTTGGGCAGATCACCTCCAAACAGCGAGAACGTCTTGACGGAACGCGGCGAACGTCCCCGCTTCGATAGCCGCCCGCATCCCCACCATCAACTGCAGCGTCCAGCTGATGTTGTGCAGGCTGACCAGCCGTGGAGCGGTGGGCTCTCCAACCTGGAACAGATGGCGGATGTAGCCGCGACTGTGGCGTTGACACACATCGCACGAGCAGGCAGAGTCGAGCGGCTCGTCGCTGAGGGTGTGCTTCGCGTTCTTGATGTGCAGCTTTCCTTCGCCGGTCAACGCCGTGCCGTGCCGGCCGATCCTGGTCTGCATCACGCAATCGAACTGGTCGACTCCGAGCGTGACGGCCTCGACGAGGCTGGCCGGGTCACCAACTCCCATCAGGTAGCGAGGACGATCGGTCGGCAGGTGTGCCAGCGCCACAGCGAGCGCCGGAACCATCTCGCCGCGGGTCTCCCCTACGCTCAGGCCCCCGATCCCGTAGCCATCGAACTCCAACTCCACCGTTTGTTGCGCGCTTTCTGCACGTAGTTGTTCGTCGATGCCGCCCTGAACGATGCCGAACAGCGCCTGATCGTCGCGTCGATGCGTAGCCCTGGCCCGTGCCGCCCACGCCGCGGTGCGCTCCACAGCCAACCGGATCACCTCAGGTGGTGAAGGCAATGATGGGCAGACATCGAGAACCATCTGGATATCTGCACCCAGCGACTCTTGCGTATGCACCGCAATCTCGGGAGTGAATCGAATCGACGACCCGTCATACGTGCTCTTGAAGGTCACCCCGTCGTCGTCGACAGCCGGGTCGAGCGAGAACACCTGAAAGCCGCCCGAATCGGTCAACGTGAGGCCGTTCCACCCGGCGAACCGGCCCAGACCGCCCAGCGCCGCGACCGTCTCGGCGCCGGGCCGCAGCATCAAGTGGTACGTGTTGCCGAGCACGATCTCTGCTCCCAGGCGTTCATAGTCGGCGGCGCTCAAGTACTTGATCGCGCCACGGGTGCCGACGGGCATGAAGCACGGCGTGCGATAACTGCCACGCGCGGTGTGAGCAATGCCACTGCGCGCCGCACCATCCGTGGCGATCGACTCGAAGCGCACGGGGTGCATCTACGTCCCCCGTCGATCGAGCAGCATGGCGTCGCCAAAGCTCAAGAAGCGGTAGCGCTCGGCGAGGGCGACATCGTACAACCGACGCCAGCGATCGCCGACGAAGGCGTCGATCATCATCAAGAGTGTGGTGCGCGGTAGGTGGAAGTTCGTCATCATCGCATCGACGAGCTGCCATTCGTACGGTCGGGTGATGAACAGTCGCGTGCGTCCATCCAGCTCACCGGAGGCTGCCGCTGACTCGAGTGCTCGCACGCTGGTCGTGCCGACGGCGACGACGCGCTTCGCTTCGCGGCATTGCTGCAACACCTCGGCCTGTACGCGGTATCGCTCGCTGTGCATCACATGGCGTGTGGGATCGTCGACCGTTACAGGCTTGAACGTGTCGAGGCCGACCACCAACTCGACCTTGGCGATCTCGATGCCTGTGGCGGCGATGGCGGTCAGCAGCTCGGGGGTGAAGTGCAGGCCGGCGGTTGGCGCGGCCGCCGATGCCGGCTCGGCCGCATACACCGTCTGATAGCGATCGGGCTCGGTCAGGCCGACCCCGATGTACGGCGGAAGTGGCATCTCACCGTGCTGTTCCAACAACGTCAGCGGATCACCCTCGGCCACGACGGTCACCTCCCACGTATCTCCGTTATCGATGCGTCGTCCGATCGCCACGAGTACCTCACCGGACTGACCGGCGAGCTGCTCCCCGACTCGCAGCTTGCGGGCAGGGCGGATCATCGCCTCCCACGTGCGTCGATCATCACTGATCGGTTCGAGCAGTAGCACTTCTGCCGCTCCACCGGTTTCTCGGCGTAAGCGCAGGCGGGCAGGAATCACCTTGGTGTCGTTGACCACCAGCAGATCACCGTCGTGGAGCAGCGATGGGAGATCGCGGACGTGGAGATGATCGGGGTCGGCGCTCCCCCGATCGACCAGCAACCGGGCCGCATCGCGGGGTTCGATCGGCACCTGGGCGATGCGGTCAACCGGCAGTTCATAGTCAAAGTCGGTCAGGCGCATCGGGCGCTCAGGCTACGGCGAGCCTCGTGATCGTGTGACACCATGAGCATCATGACAACGTTGCGAACCGATCAAGTGGCGTGCGGATCCGACGGGGCGATGGATCTCCATGTGTGGATGCCAGACAGCTCTCCACGGGCCGCGATCCTGGTCGTTCAAGAGATCTTCGGAGTCGGCACCTACATTCGGGCCGTCGCCGAGCGTCTTGCCGACGCCGGCTATCTCGTCGGTGCTCCCGACCTCTTCTGGCGCTTCTCCCCGAATTGGGAAAGCGACCACACCGAGGCCGGGCTCAACGCGTCATTGGAAAAGGTGCAGCAGCTCGACTTCCCGAACGCGATTGCTGATTGTGCGACGGCTGTCGCCCACCTGCGCGCTCAACCAGGGATCTCCTCCGCACCAGCGGTGCTGGGATTCTGCCTTGGCGGCACAGTCGCCTGGGGTGTCGCTGCGAATGCAGAGCCGAGCTGTTGCGTCAGCTACTACGGATCCGGTGTGCCGTCGATGATCGACATGATCGACCAGGTGACGTGTCCGACCCTGTTCAACTTCGGCAACAACGACCCGTACATTCCCAACGAGGGCGTCGAAACGGTCGCAGCAGCGCTTGCAGGTCGACCGGGCTTCTTGTTGAACGTCGAGAATGCCGGGCACGCGTTCGACAATCACGAGAGTGCCATGTTCTACAACGAAGGCGCAGCGAACGCAGCCTGGGCCAAGACGATGTCGTTCCTGGCGACCAACCTTCCAGCGTGAGAGCACTCGTCCGCCGACCCGGCCCTCGGTTGCCGGAAGGTCTGTTGACACACTTCGAACGCTCGGATGTTGACGTCGGTGTCGCCATACGGCAGTGGCACGGATACGTCGATGCGCTCGGGCGCCACGGATGGGAGATCATCGAGGTTCCTCCGGCCGACGATTGCGCCGACGCGGTGTTCATCGAGGACACCATCGTCATGTTCGACGATCTCGCTGTGATCTCGCTACCGGGTGCGCCCACACGTCAACCAGAGACGCCTGCCGTTGCCGAGACCATCGCCCGCCTGGGCATCCAGTCGGCCGGGATCGAGGCGCCCGGAACCCTCGATGGCGGCGATGTTCTGAAGGTCGGTCACACGGTGTACGTGGGGCTCGGCGGAAGGACCAACACCGAGGGAATCGCCCAGTTGGCGGCGCACCTACGACCGAAAGGGGCGACGGTCGTGACCGTGCCGGTTACGAGGGTGCTCCATTTGAAGTCGGCGATCACCGCGCTCCCCGACGGCACCATCGTCGGCTGGCCCGACGCCGTCGACGATGCCGCGCTGTTCCCGAGGTTCCTCGCGACGCCCGAGGAATCCGGCGCCCATGTCGTGCTGCTGGGCGATGACCGCGTGTTGATGGCCGCTGACTGCCCACGATCTGCCGAGCTGTACCGATCGATGGGATATCAACCGGTCGAGGTCGACATCGGCGAGTTCCAGAAACTCGAAGGATGCGTCACCTGCCTGAGTGTGCGGATACGCGGCTAGGCAACGACTCGGCGATGTCGAATCACACGGAGGTGCCGCCCACGATCGTTGCCAAGATCCGATCGACATGCATCGCGCTACCCGAGGCCTACGAGGAGCCGGCGTGGGTCGGCACGCGGTGGCGAATCCGGAAGCAGACGTTCGCGCATGTCGTTGCGATCGATGCCGGGTGGCCGCCGGCATACGCAAAGGTCGCCGGCTCCGACGGACCACTGACGGTGTTGACGTTTCAATCGTCGGGTCAGGAACTCGACGCATTGACCAAACTCGGTCATCCGTTCTTCCGACCGCCGTGGCGCCCCGGCATCGTCGGCATGGTGATAGAAGCAGGCGTCGATTGGCACGAGGTCGCAGAGCTGGTGATCGAGAGCTACTGCCTGTTGGCGCCGAAGAAGTTGGTCGAGCAGATCAACCGCCCGACTCCCTGATTCGCTTCGTGAGGTGAGCGGCGGGCGCGGCGCGGTATGGTCGGCCGGCCGCTCGACACACAGGGGGAACGATGGCTCGCTTTTCTGATGGCCCACCGGCGAAGCCGCCGGCAGATTCGGCACCGGTCACGTCACGGCGCGGGCATTTCTGGGTCGGTGCCGACCCAGAGCCCGCCACGGGTGTCGCCCGTGGCCAGATGTTCGTGTACTGGGAAGCACCGGTCGAGGTGACCAAGCCCTACCCCATCGTGTTGGTACACGGTGGAGGTGGGCAAGGCCTGGACTATCTGGGCACGCCTGATGGTCGGCCAGGATGGTCCACCCTGCTGGTCGAGCAGGGTTGGGTGGTCTACGTCGTCGACCGGCCTGGCCATGGCCGCTCGCCGTACATTCCTGACTCGCTCGGTCCGATGGGACCACCACTGCCGGTCGAGGTGCTGAGCAGCATCTTCGTTCCCCCCTCCGACGGTCCGGGGGCTATGCCATTCGCCGGACTGCACACGCAGTGGCCGGGCAATCGCAGCGACCCGAAGGACCCCGCGCTGTTGCAGTTCCTTGCCTCAACCGGACCGTTCGCTGCCGACGCCGCCGATCGCCAAGCACTCGAGCAAAGGCGACTGGTCGAACTCCTCGATCGGATAGGTCCTGCGTTCGTGGTCAGCAACTCTCTCGGTGGTCCCGCCGGGTTCCTGATCGCCGACGCGCGACCCGACCTCGTCATTGCGTTGGTTCAGCTCGAGCCGATCGGGCCGGCGTTCGCAACGATGTTTGGACCCGACACCCTGCAGTGGGGTGTCGCCGCGGCACCGATGACCTTCGACCCACCGGCATCTTCGCCGAGCGAGTTGAGCCTTGACGCGCACGAGCCGCCGGCTCCGGGCGCACCCGCGACCGTGCTGCAGAACGAACCCGCTCGAAAGCTGTCGAATCTGGCTCAGGTTCCGATCGCCGTGGTCTCGGGCGAGGCATCGGTGTTCCGTTTCACCGACGGACCCCTTGTCGAGTTCCTGCAGCAAGCCGGCTGCGATGCAGTGCACATCGAACTCGCCGATCACGGAGTCCACGGCAACAGCCACGGCTCGATGTTCGAGCTCAACAACGCCGAGGTGCTTGCCGTCGTCACCGACTGGATGGCCACCCAACTCGGTTAGGTCAGTCGAACAGGGATGACGTTGGCGTGTTGCCGCCGGCGGGTGGCGCCAACCCGATGTGTGCATAGGCGGCAGCCATGGCGATGCGACCACGAGGCGTGCGGGCCAGCATTCCTTGCTGGATCAGGAACGGCTCGTACATGTCTTCGACGGTCTCGGGTTGTTCGCCGATGCTGATGGCCAGCGTGCTGAGGCCGACCGGGCCCCCTTGAAACTGCTTGCAGATTGCGGTCAGGATCGCCCTGTCGACCTTGTCGAGGCCACGTCCATCGACACCGAACAACTTCAAGCCATCCTGGGCGGTCGTCACCGAGATGGTGCCGTCGCCGCGGACCTCGGCATAGTCGCGAACGCGCCGAAGCAGGCGGTTGGCGATACGCGGGGTGCCTCGCGAGCGGCGGGCGATCTCCCACGCTGCCTCGGGCGTGATGCTGACGTGCAGGATGCCGGCAGCACGGCGCACGATGGTTTCCAACTCGTCGTCGGCATAGTAGTCGAGCCGGGCAACCAACCCGAAACGGTCGCGCAGCGGGCCGGTGATCATGCCGGTGCGCGTTGTCGCGCCGACCAGCGTGAAGGGCGGGAGCGTGAGCCGGATCGACGATGCCGCCGGGCCCTTGCCGACGACGATGTCGAGCTGGAAATCCTCCATCGCCGGGTACAGGATCTCTTCGACCACACGCGAGAGGCGATGTATCTCGTCGATGAACAACACGTCGCCGTCGCCGAGCTTGGTGAGGATGGCCGCCAGATCGCCGGCCCGTTCGAGCGCTGGGCCCGACGTGATGTGCATGTGCACGCCCATCTCGACCGCGACGATGCCGGCCAGGCTTGTCTTGCCGAGCCCAGGTGGCCCCGCGAGGAGCAGATGGTCAGCCGGCTGGCCCCGCATCTTGGCCGCCTCGAGAACGATCGAGAGGTGCTCTTTCAGCTCGCCTTGGCCGACGAACTCACTCAAGTGACGCGGCCGTAGCCCTACCTCGTCGGCTTCTTCGATGTCGTCGGAGGGCGATGGGTCAAGGAACTCCTCACGCACGTCGCACCCCCAACAGTCGCAGCGCATCGCGAAGCAGTTCCTCTGCGGAGGCCGAATCCGACAACTCGCGCATTGCGTCGCGGATCTCCTCTGGCGCGTAGCCGAGCCCCGACAACGCCTCGCGGACATTGCCGATGGCGGTCGTGCCACCGCCACCGTTGGTCAGCGGGTCGAGCATGGGCAGATTGAGTCGATTGCGCAGCTCGATCAGCAGTCGCTCGGCGGTCTTCTTGCCGACACCCGGCACCAGCGTCAGCGCACCAAGATCGTTGCCGGCGACGATGTCGACAAGGGCGGTGGGCGAATGGGTGCCAAGGATGGCAACGGCCAACGCCGGGCCGATGCCGTGAGTGGCGATCAGCACGTCGAATGCGGCGCGCTCGTCGCGACGCAGGAAGCCGAACAAGGTCTGGGCGTCTTCACGAATATGGTGATGCACGTACAGGAACACCGGTGACGTCGGTTCCAGTTCGGCCAGGGTTCGCGGCGTGACGGTGACCAGGTAGCCGACGCCACCGACCTCGACCAGAACCCGACCGTCGTCGAGACGTTCGAGCACCGAACCTCGCAGCGAACCGATCACCCTGCGACCGCCTTTGTGATCGCGTCGATGTGGCGACGAAGCGGCGCCGAGCACAGGTGGCAGAGCGCCAACGCTGCGGCGTCGGCGGCGTCGGCAGGCCGCGGCGGAGCGGAAAAGCCGAGCCGGACCTGCACCATCTTCTGCACCTGGGCCTTGTCGGCCCCACCCCACCCGGCGACCGAGCTCTTGACCTGATTGGGGGTGTACTGCACAACCTGGCAACCGAATGCGGCAGCCTCGGCCAAGGCAAGTCCGCTGGCCTGCCCAACACTCATTGCCGTACGCACGTTGACCTGGAAGAAGACCTGCTCGACAGCGACCACGTCGGGCCGGAACTCGCGTAGCAAGGCAACGATCTCGGCCTGCAACGCAGCGAGTCGTTGTGGCAATGCATCGGTAGGCGGCGTGCGCAGAACACCGAGCGACAAGGCCTTTGGCGCCCCGGGACTCGTGCTATCGAGCACGGCATACCCACATCGGGTGAGACCGGGGTCGATGCCCAAGACGCGTTGCGGGACGAACACAGGTTCGTACTGTAGTACCCGCCGGGCCCGTAGTGGGTGATCGCGGCTACAGCGAACTCAAGACCTCGACGAGTTCGCTGACGGGACGGTATGTCAAGCCGGCAATTGCCCGATGGGCGTAGCGGATGACGCCGTGTTTGTCGACGATGAACACGCTGCGCCGGGGGAACCCGAGCGGGCCGAGGGTGCCATACAGCGCGGCGACGGCCTTGTCGGTGTCGGCCAGCAGCGG
>JANOJI010000116.1:0-4335 GCA_031408175.1 Ilumatobacteraceae bacterium | reverse complement strand
AGGCGATCTTGGGCGATGAGGAAACCGCTGCCTTCGGGCCCCAGCAAGTTCGTGCGAGGGACCCTGCAGGACTGGTAGATCACTTCTGCGTGGCTGGCGTGGCCCGACCCGGAGTGGCCCATGACGCTGACGTTGCGCACCAGGTTGAAGCCGGGGGTGTCGGTGGGAACGATGATCATGCTGGCTCGTTGGTGCGGGGGCGCACCGGGGTTGGTGACCGCCATGACGATTGCGAACTCGGCACCGTCGGCCGATGAGGTGAACCACTTCTGGCCGTTGATGACGTAGTCGTCGCCATCGGTGACAGCGGTCGTAGCGAGCAGGACGGGGTTCGAGCCGGCGGTCTCGGGTTCGGTCATCGAGAAGCAGCTACGGATGTCGCCGGCGACCAGGGGACGCAGGAACCGTTCGCGCTGTTCATCGGTGGCGTACTTGTGGAGGATCTCGATGTTCCCGGCGTCAGGCGCCTGCGTGCCGAACACGGTCATGCCCAGCGGGCTGCGGCCGACTGCCTCGGCAAACAACCCGTGATCGACCATCGACAGGCCGAGACCGCCGTACTCGATCGGATGGTTCGGCGCCCACAAGCCCATCTGCTTGACCTTCGCCTGAGCAGCCTTCACGCCTGCTTCCAGCGTCTCCGGGTCGCCGTGCAACATCTCGCCTTCGAGCGGGATCACCTCGCGGTCCATGAACTCGCGGATCATCGCCAGCATTGTCGACATCTTCTCGGACAGCTCGAAATCCATGGCGCCTCCTGGGTTCACGTCGACGCTACGGAAGCCGAGTCGCCCCGGCCAAGGGCAACTGGTCCTCCGTCACTGCTTCGAGACACTTGGGTATGAGTAGTCCCCAGTGGGCGTGAGGATGGTTCCAGCGGTGCCCGCCAAGATGGCGACGGCATCTTCGAGGCGGCCGATGCCGGCCATTCCACCGGTGACCTCGACAAAGCGACAGGCGGCCTCGACCTTGGGTCCCATGGATCCGGCGGGGAACTCGTCGTCGCGCATGGCATCGGGCGTCGAGCGAGTGATCGCTTCCTGCTGCGGCGTCCCGAAATTGCGAAAGACGTTGGCCACGTCGGTGAGGATCAGCAGGGCATCGGCGTCGAGCGCCTCGGCAAGAACGAGGGCGGTGCGGTCCTTGTCGACGACGGCCTCGACACCCTCGAGGCGACCAAGCTTGTTGCGCACCACCGGTACCCCGCCCCCGCCGGCACAGACCACGACCGCACCATTGGCGAGCATCAAGCGGATCAAGCGGGTCTCGACCACCCGTCGCGGCTCGGGCGAGGCGACGACACGCCGCCAGTGCAGACCGTCGGGCTTGACGGTCCAGCCGCGCTCGTTCGCGAGAGCATGCGCCCGGACCTCGTCGTAGATCTCACCGATGAACTTGGTCGGGTCGGCAAAAGCCGGATCAGCAGCCGAAACCAGCGTCTGGTTGATGATCGCGGCGATCTGATGGCCGGGGAGCTCGTTCTGCAGTGCCTGCAACAACCAGTACCCGATCATCCCCTGGGTCTGCGCTCCGAGCACATCGAATGGGTATGACCTGGTCAAGTTGGGATCCAATGCGCTTTCCAGGGCGAGCACACCGACTTGCGGACCGTTGCCGTGAGTGACCACCAGCTCGTGGTCGTGTGCGAGCGGGGCAAGCGCCCTGACCGATACCGCAACATTGGCCTCTTGCACATCGTTGTCAGGCTTCTGCCCTCGCCTGAGCAAAGCGTTGCCACCGAGTGCGACGACGACTCGCATCACGGACCAACGGTGGTGAGGTCCACGAACGCGCGAGGAAAGCGGGCGAGCACTGCAATGGCATGCTGCAACTCGCGGGCGTCGACGCACTCGCCGATGCGATGGGTGTTCTGTTCGATGCCGGCGCCGATGCCGAACATCGGCGGGTGCTTTACAGGCCCGGATACAACCCAGGCCTTGTCGGGGCCAACGTCAATGGTGGTGTCGTCAACGGGGATCGGGAAGCCAACGCCGTCCGTCGAGAAGATCCATTTGTCAACGCGCGGTTCGGCGCGCAGCGCGCCGCCCGTTGACCCGCCGGCGGGTTCGACCACGTGGGGTGTGACGACGCGTCGGTATGCATCGACGGCTGCCCGTATCGACGGGTGCTCGGCGGGGGTGACCCAGCCCGGGTAGATCTGGGCGTTGTCGACTGGATAGGCGCGCCACGTCGGCTGGTTGTAGCGGGGCACGTCGATGGTGACGGTCAAGCCCGCGGCGCGTGCGGCCGCCACTGCGTCGAGCGATTCGATGTCGGCCAGCGACTGCTCGGGGGTCTCTCCGAGGGTGAGCCGCCGATCGAATCGGAACGTGAAGCGATCGGGGACGGCGCAGTCGCTGGGCGTATCGAGCAGCGACCATGAGGCCGTGCGGGTTCCTCGACCGAGGAACGGATCGACAGCGAAGCCGTCGCCCGCCGCGTGGCGTTGGGCTGCCTCGGTGAGGATCGCGCCGCCGTGTTCGAGCGGGTTGAGTCCCTCGAACGGCATCGAGCCGTGGCATGAACGCCCGATGACCGTGACCTCGATCTGCATGCGGCCGCGTTGGCCGCGGTAGATGCCCAACGCTCCTTTGATGGCGTCACCAGTGCCTTCGGTGAGTACGACCACGTCGGGGATCAGGTCGGCGCCGGCGCCCGGCAGCACGTCGGCTGTGACGTGGCGCGGGCCACCGCCGTCGTTGTCCTCTTCCGCAGCGGTCGCGTACGAGCGCACGATGGCCCCGTGCAACGCGCCCTCGTCGACCAACTCGAGCATGATCTTGGTGGCGACGATCTGCGACACGACACCGGCCAACTGATCGGCCGAACCGCGACCGAATACGAGGTTCTGCCACTCATCATCCGGCGGGACATAGCCGAGTTGTTCGCGCAACGCGTCGGGTGCCAGAACCGCACCGTCGATTAGCCCGTCGTAGGGGTCGATGGCACCGGCGAGCTTGTCGTGCCATTGGCCGCGGAGAGCTTGCACCGTGTCGGAGTGACCGTCGAAGTAGATGATCCTCTGGTGTTCCGGTGGAACGCCATCGAACGGATCGCGGGCGACCCACACCAGGTTGCCGTAGTCGTCGAACCACACATCGTCCGCGTGGCGGACCGCGCCGACGTCGATGATCGTGTCACGCAGGAAACGAAGTCGGCTGCCTTCGTGGTTCGAGAGCCCGGAGCGCGGGTCGCCACCATCATCGACCGGTCGGTCGACGTCGTCGGCGGGGATGCGGACGGCTTCCTTGAGAATCTGAACAGCAAGCGGGCGATACCGCTCTGCCAGTTCGGCGACCCTGTGGTCGAGTTTCGACAACTCGATTTCTTCTGACACTTTGGGCATTTCAAACACCTCCATTGAGTACCGCAGTGAGATCGGGGACCTTTGCCGCGGCGAGCAGGGCCATGACCACGTACACCTTCTTGTTCGCCTCGCGAGCCACGGCGACGCGGAACCGTTCCATCACACCTGGGCTGACCTCTGCGCCGATGTCGGCCGGGAGGCAATGCAGGTAGAGAGCGTCGGCGGTGAGGGCCATCCGTCGCTCGTCGCAGATCCACCCACGAAACTCGGCGTTCTGGGCCAGCGCCCGTTGCTCGATGTCGTGCATCGCCTCGCGGTCACCTTGACGGTTGGCCGCCACACGCTCGCGCATCAACACCTGCGGGCCCCACGACTTGGGGTAGACGGCCTGCGCGCCTGCGAATGCGTCGTCCATGTCGTCGGTGACCCGCAGCGAACCCCCCGAGACAGCGGCACCCTCGGTCGCCCAGGTCATCGGCTCGTCAAGCAATTCGTAGCCGGGCGGGTGGGCGAGCGTGACGTGCGCGCCGAACCGGGTCAGAAGCGACACGATGCCTTGCGGCACGGACAGCGGCTTGGCATAGCTCGGCGAATACGCCCACGAAACGGTGACTCGCTTGCCCGCGACGGATCCGCCAAAGTGCTCGCGTAACCACAGCAGATCGGCCAGCGACTGGGTCGGATGGTCGATGTCGCACTGCAGGTTGACAATCGGCACCACTCGCGCATCATCGGTGGCTGCGAGGTAGCCGTCGATGCCCCGCTGCACATCGCGCATGAACGCGTTGCCCTCGCCGAGGATGAGGTCGTGACGCACACCGAGCGCGTGAGCATTCATTCCGAGCATGGCGCCGGTCTCCTCGGCCGTCTCCCCGTGCGACACCTGTGTCGAGGAACCGTCGACGATCACCGGGTGCATCCCGAGACGGGCCGCGGCGCCCGCCCACGCCGACTTCGTCCGAGTCGAATTGTCGAAGAACATCGCGTAGGCGAGTTCACCGCGCAGCACATCGACGCGGACGCCGGCA
>JANOJI010000114.1:0-2263 GCA_031408175.1 Ilumatobacteraceae bacterium | reverse complement strand
GAAGACGGGTGGATGGCGGCACAGGACGAACTCGCCACTCTCTCGACGAACAGCGTCCACCGCGTTGTCCCCGATGCCACGCACGCCATGCTCACCGAGAACGAGGCAATCGCGGTTCAATCCAGTCAGGCAATCCGCGACGTCGTCAACGCGGTCCGCACCGGCACACCTGTCGCCAAATAGTGTGCGCTGAACAGCGTGGGTTCGAATCGTTTATCCTCCGCGGTTCCAAGACCCGCTCGATACGTAGGAGCCGACGTGCGACAAACCGCGATGCCGGTGGCGTGGTCGGTGGATGACACCCTCGACTGGTTGCGTGGACATGCCTCGGCGACAGTTCTCGACGAGATGGGTCCGCGGACGGCATCCACACCAGCAAGGTGTTCGGTGTGCCGATGGCGCAGATGAAGCGTCTTGGCAAGCAGATCGGGGTCGACCATCGGCTCGCCGTCGCGTTGTGGGACACCGGCTGACGGTCTGCTTCAACCTGTTCGACCGAACCCCGCACGCGTGGAGCAAGGTCGATCAATGGGCGAACTCGACGGGCGAGTACGTCAAACGCACCGCGTTCGCGCTGCTGTGGAGTCTCGCACTCCACGACAAGGACGCCAGCGACGAAACGTTCGTGCACGGTCTGTCGATAGTTGAACGCAACGCTCACGACAATCGACACCTGGTCGGCAAGTCGATGAGCATGGCCATGCGGGCGATCGCCCATCGCAACCCGACACTGGCCGGCGCAGTCACCGATCTCGCCCAACGCCTCGTCAACTCCGACTCCAAAGCGTCGCGTGCAATCGGCACCAAGTACCTGCGGGAACGCAGGCGGAGCTGACCACGAATCGATCACACGTCCGACCTTGGCGATCGACAACTGCTATGTCGTCGGCCTTCATGCGTCGCTTGAACGGCTCGAGCCGTGCCTTGCCGGTGAACCGATCGCGTGGGACTGGGTTGGGTTCGCCGACCATCAAGCCAGCTACGCCGCCGTCGGTCTCGCTCCCATGCCGGCGGCCGACACGTAGAGCCGGTCGACCGTTTCTAGGTCCCGAGGCCGTGGCGGTGGGCGAGGACGATGGCGCCGGGTCGATCCGGGGCCTGGATCTTGCTGAAGACGTTGGACACGTGGTTGCGAACGGTCTTCGGGCTGAGGAACAGGCGGCGAGCAATCGACGCATTGTCGAGACCTTCGGCGAGGAGTTGCAGGATGTCGAACTCGCGGTTGGTGAGCTGCGGGAATGGGCGGTTGGTCGACCCGCGTCGAACCTGTGCCAGCTCGGTGACACCTTGGGCGAGGCTGTGGTCCAGCACCACGTCGCCAGAGGCAACGGTGCGGATCGCGTGCTCGACCCGCTCGGGCCCGGCACCCTTGACGAGATAGCCGCTGGCACCGTCGCGCAGTGCGGTCAGCGCGTTGTCGAGGTCTTCCGACATCGTCAGCATCACCACCCGCACCTCCGGGTGGTGCTCGGCGAGCCATCGGTTGACCTCGAGACCGGAAGCATCGGGCAGACGCACGTCGAGCAGCAGCACTGTCGGCGATGCCGCTTCGACGAGCGCGAGTACCTGGTCGGCGCGTTGAGCCTCACCGACGAGCTCGATGCCATCCATCTCCTTGATCGCTGCCGCCAATCCCAATCGGAACATCGGGTGGTCGTCGACGATGGCGACGCGAAGCGGGATCGGCTGGTCGGTCACGGCAGGCTCACGGCAGGCTCACGGGAAGTCGAACATGGATATGAGTGCCGTGGGGGTCGTGCTGCGTGATCTGCACGCTGCCGCCGAGCTCGGTCGCCCGCTCGCGCATGGCGGTCCACCCCACGCCGAGCGGCGCTCCATCGACCACGCCGATCCCGTCGTCGACGACATCGATGTCGACGGTCGGGCCGCTCGAGATCGACAACCAACACCGTGCGGCCTGCGCATGGCGAACCACGTTGGTCACCGCTTCCGTGACGATCCGGTATGCCGCCGCCTCGACGGCCGCCGGCAACTCTATTGGTGCGCTCGGCATCGTGACGTGAAACTCGAGATCGTCGCCGAAGGTACGGGTGAACTCACTGACGGCATCGATGAGACCGAGTTGGTCGAGTGCCGTCGGCCTGAGATCGCGGACGACTCGTTTCACCTCGATGACGAGTGCGTCGATCTCGTCGGCGACGCGGTCGAGTAGCTCGCGTGTCGGGGCCAGGGTCGGCGCGTACGGCGAGCGTTCGAGTTGGCGCACCGCGGTACGCAACCCGAGCGACGCGCCCGTCAACGC
>JANOJI010000318.1:0-1611 GCA_031408175.1 Ilumatobacteraceae bacterium | reverse complement strand
GCCTGGCCCCAGCCATCGAAGCGGCCATGAAACGCCGAGCCGAGGACTACCATCCCGCCGACCTCGGCGACTACTCGTTCCCGGCCCTGCCGGTGCAATGGGCCAAGGCAACCGGCTCGACCGAGTTGGAGGCAACGCTGCAGCAGTGGGCCGACGATCGTGCCGCCGGCAAACGCGACCTCGGCGCCGGCATCACCGGCTAGGTGAACTCAGTCAAGTCAGGTCAGCACCTGGTCGAGAAAGGCGTTGCGAAACTTTTCGGCTGGGTCCCACTCGTTGACGAGTTGCTCGAACGCGTCCAGCCGCTCGAATCGCGAGCGGACGGTGGTGCCATCGAGCGTGGAGAGCTTGCCCCAGTGTGGGCGCGGGGCGAAGGGTGCGAGCGCTGATTCCATGATGGCGAGGACGGGCTTCACCTCCGGCCACGCAGGGATCCATGTGAAGTGCAGGGCGATGCAGTAGCGCTGAAAGCACGGACTGAGCCACAGCGTGTCGGCGGCCACCGCGCGCACCTCAGAGATCTTCAACACTGGCGCCAGAACGTCGTGCAGTTCGACGAGCGTTCGGATGGCTCCGGGAGCATCCGCGGCGCCGACGAACAGCTCGGACTGAAGCTCATCACCACTGCTCGGAGTGAAACCCATACGGAAATGCGGGAGCCGTTCGTGCCACGGTCCGGGCACCCCCATCTGCTCGGTGCACGGCTCGGCAGACAGTTCTGCGATCGGATGCAGGTTGCGGGTTGCCGGTGTGGCGCCGAACCGAGCATCGGCCGCGCACGCGTCCCCGTCGTCCGAGGTTGCTCGTTGCTTGACCCAGAGCTGCTCGATCTCGTCACGTCGCCACGATGTGAACAGGCTCACGCTGTAACCGTCAGCCATGATCTGCTCGAGTTGCTCGATCGCGGTCGACATCGGCAGGTGTTCGTACACGTGCTGCCGCACGTCGAATGTCGGCTCGATGGCGAGCGTCAGACTGGTCGCGATGCCGAATGCTCCGAGTCCGACCGTCATCGCGTCGACCAACTGGGAGTCATCATCGCGTGAGATGACGACGAGATCGCCGGTTGCCGTCACGATCTCCATCGCCTGCACGGCGGTTGCAAGGTTGCCGTTGCCCGCACCCGACCCGTGCGTGCCCGTGGCGCAGGCGCCGGCAACGGAGATGTGCGGCAACGAGGCGAGGTTGGCCAGGGCCCAGCCGCGCTCGTCAAGAATCGTCGCCAGCTCGCCGTACTTGATCCCGCCGTCAATGGTGACTGTGTGCGCATCGGCATCGATCTCGACGACACGCGGCAATGCCGCCAGCGATATCTGATCGCCAGTCGTGTCGGCGATGGTGTTGAACGAGTGACGGCTGCCGACGGCGCGCACCTTGGCGCTGGCGGCGACAAGCGACTGCACCTCGAGGACCGACACTGGCTCGTGGAAGCTTGCGGCCCCATACACGACATTGCCGGCCCAGTTGCGTTCGACCATGGATCCCCCTCGATGCCACTGCTGAACCTAGTCATTGCACGGCGAGTACCGCCGAAGAATCATGAGTCATCAACCAGGTGTTCGAAGCGCAAGCGCTGTATATCAATCAATCCCATCGCGCGCTATTACAATT
>JANOJI010000303.1:0-10457 GCA_031408175.1 Ilumatobacteraceae bacterium | reverse complement strand
ATGGTGAACTGATCTGCACCAGCACCGCTCAAGGCCACGCCCGCGAAGGGCACGGCCGACTGACCCGGATTGGTGACTGCAAAACTCCTTGCCGCCGATGGCGTGCCCACCGTGAGCGTGCCGAAGTCAGCGGACAACGGGGCAATGGTCAGCGACCCGGCTGTCGCCAATGGGCGCCCGGTACCGACCAGCGATGCCGACACCGACAATCCGTCGCCCAGGACCGTGACCGATGAGGTTGCACCGCCCACGACGGTGGGCCTGAACACCAAGGTCACACCGCACGAGGCCCCGGGGGCGAGCACTCCGCCGCATCCGTTGGACGTGATCGAGAACGGTGGGGCCGGCGGCGTGACACTGCTGATGGTGATCAGGACGCCGGACGTATTGGTGACGACGGCATTCTGTGGCGCCGATTGTGAACCAACATCGACGGTTCCGAAGTTGAGGGTCGCCGTGATGTCGAGGGCGACCGGGCGCTCGCGCATCCACACCTCGGTCTCGAAGGGTGCAATGGTGCCGCCAGACAACTCGTCGCTGGACGACGACGAAAATGCCACGTACCGACCATTCGACGACATCGATGGATAGCTGGCACCGTTCGAGACCGGCTGGTCATTGACGCCGAACGACACCAGATCGAATGCGGAAGTGTCGAAGAACCCCGACGTAGAACGGGCAACCCACACTTGGCTGGTCTCACCGGACGAGGTCTGGGTGAGCGCAACCTGGGAACCGTCGGGAGTGATCTCCGGGTCGCCGACGCCGAGGCCGGCCGGCATGGGCTGCCCCGGGGTGTCGGTGACCAACTTGGTCACCCCACCGATGCGATCACGCACGTACACCTGATCAGGAGTACCAACGGGGAAGCCGGCGAGCTCGGGCCCGTCCGACGAGAAGGCAACGTACCGACCATCGGCCGATACCGACGGGCTGGTGCTGAACCCTGACGCCGTCTGGCCGGCACTGTTGACCGAGATCACCTCGATCGCGCACGAGTTGAGGCACGGTGGCGTCCAACCCAGAACCTGATTGCTGTTGACCCCGGCGGCGTTGCGGAGGCCGGCGATGGCGATGAACCGGCCGTCGTCAGAAATGTCGATCGATCTTGTGCTGATGAACGGAATCGTCAAGACGTTCTCGACTCCCGTGCTCGTATCGATCCGAGCGATATGGGGCGGCGCTCCGCTGAACTGGGCAGCCGTGTAGGCGACATACCGGCCGTCGGCCGACACGGCCAGGGGCTCGGTGAAGGCCGTGGGCGACAGAACTCCGCCGGCGATCTGGACGGGAACGCTGTCTGCCACGCACCGGTTCCACTTGTAGATGTTCCACTCGCCAGCCGGAGAGTCGAACAGGTAGAGGCCCCAGAACACGACCTGGCAACCATCTCTGCTGACCACGCCGCCATTCATCCGCCTCAACGACTCCGACGGGAACGCCAAGACCGGTTGCGGCACGTGGGTCGTCGTGTCGGTCAGTCGATTGCGCACGTACACATCCTCGAACAAGTTCCCGCCCACGAAGTCGTCGCTGTTGAACACGACGATGTTGCCGTCACCCGACACGGACGGGCCGTAGTCGAACGAACTCAACGGTCCGCTTCCGCCTGGCGCCACCGAGATCGATTCGGCGGGACCGGCCGCGAGGGAATCACCCTCGCCGAGCCAGACCACCGAGGTCACCATCAGCAGGCCCGCTGTGACACACCGTCCCGCCCGCCGAACGCGAGACGGGTCGCAGTTCACTTCTGGAAGCCACCAAACGATGCCGAGATGGCGCAGCCGAGAGGGTTGGCAGGACCGGGCTGGTTACAGGTCACCGTCATGGTCAGACTCGAGCCCGGATTGAACATGTACGGAGCCACGAAGTGGAGGTCAAGATCTCTGAAGTTCTCCAATGCCGACTGCATGATGATGTTGCCGTCGCGCTTGATCTGGACGATACCGATGTCCCCGTTCGGGTTCTGCAGGACGATGTCGGTCACCGCAAAGGTCGACGAGAAGGGGTTGGTGAAGTTCTGCGCTGTCGCCGCGGGCACCACCGACGCAACTCCCAACTGGAAGTCAGCCGGATTGCCGAACGGCGTTGCGAACGTCGATGTCGGGATCGTGGTCGTTGTTTCGATAACGATGTCTCCACCTCCACCCGCGAGGGTGGTCGTGGTGGCACCCGTGTTGTTGCCACCGCCGGCAGCGATGGTCGTGGTTGCACCGCCTCCGCCACCCGGTGCCTCCTCGGGCGGCGCGAGCGCGTCGACCTTCTCGTTCAACGAGGCCAGCGGCGCTTCAACGGCGTCCTTGGCCGCCGACTCGACCGTCGGCTTGAACAGTGTGATCCACAAGATCCACAGGATCAACAGGATCGCGATGATGGCGATGACCGCCTTGATCAACCACGGTGGCAGCATCGCCTCTTGCAACAAGGTTCCATTGACCGCCTCTGGCACCGGCGCGACCACTGGTACCGGCATCGTCGTGGTTGCCCCCGGCGGAGGCGGCGGAGCGCCCGGTGCGGCCATCGCCGGCGCTGGCAGCTCGGCGTGCCGGGCACGCTCGCTGACCAACACCTGGAACTGGTGGGTCTTGGGCGGTCCCTTCCAGAACCGGTCGTGGGGGACGACGTCGAACTTGGTGAAGTGAGCCGTGCCAGGCTCCACGATCAGCACCTGACTGGAGAAGTCGTAGCGGCAGGCGTTCTCTGGATCGGATCCGGAGAGCTCGATCTCGATCGGAGCATTGCCGCGGTTGTCGATCGCGACTTCGAATTGTCCCTTTCGACGACCTCGTGCTGTCAGTGGGTACAGCTCGACGTTGCGGTCTGCGAACCGGCCGACTGTGATGACACCTTCCTCCACGGCAGACCCCATGGGATCCTCGCCGGACACGACCTTGACCCCGAATGGGGTGGGCCCGGGCGCCGTGTTCGGCGACTTCGGAGGACGAAAGTGGATGGTGACGGTGCCTTCTGCACCCGGGAACAACGACAGAACCTCTGGTTCTGCCTCGATCCACGCTGCGCCTGCACCGAGCCCTTCGAAGCTGAACTGATCGACGACTGAACCGTTGTTACGAACCCTGAGCTGCGCTGAAATCGTTTGACCGGGTTCAACCGCGAGCTCGGGTCGATCGAGAGACGCGCTCGAACCCATGCGCCCGATCGTAGCCACGGCCCCCCTGCCGTAGAAGCCTCGGGGGGGCAGATTGGTTGCCCGTTGAGTCGCCATTGATTGCTCGTTGAGGCGTCGAGCGCATGCTGCCGCCGACCCCCAACACGAGGTCCGAATCCACACGGGGTCTCTAGCGGGTTGGAGGAACAACAATGTCCGATCGAATTGCCGTCTATGTCCACGGTGACGATCCAATCTCCGAGGCAGGCGTCGCCGCACAACTTCGCGGCCGCCCCGAGGCCTATGTGGTCGAGCGAGGATGCATCGACGACGCGATCGTCGCAGTGGTGGTGACCGACGAGATCGACGAAGCGGCAGTGCGAGTGGTCCGCGGCATCCAACGCGGTGGCTGCCCGCGGGTGGTGCTCGTCGCCACGCAACTCGACGACAACGGATTGATGATCGCTGTCGAAGCCGGCGTCTCCGGTGTGTTGCGACGGCGCGAAGCCAGCCCAGAAGTGCTGGCCAGAGCGGTGGTTGCGGCAGCGAATGGCGATGGAACGCTGGCGCCCGACCTGATCGGCCGCCTCATGAACCAGGTCAGTCGCCTGCAGCAAGACGTGTTGACCCCACGCGGCATCGGCCCCGACGGCCTCAGCAGTCGCGAGCGCGAGGTGTTGAAGTTGCTCGCCGACGGTCTGGGCACCAACGAGATCGCCAGTGCGCTCGCCTACTCGGAGCGGACGATCAAGAACGTCATTCACGACGTGACGACGCGGCTCAATCTCCGCAACCGGTCACACGCAGTCGCCTACGCCGTCAAGGCCGGCATCGTCTAATCGTCCGCGGCCGACTTCTCTCGGATCCGGAACGCGGTCCACCGCTTCTCGGTCAGCAAGTCGGTTTCGGTCGATCCAACTCGCCGGGCCCCTCGGCCGATCGACTCCATTCCGATCGTCAGTTCCTCCGCCGGTGCGGCAATGTCGGTGAACAGCGCCGGGCGCAACGGGGCGACGAGCGTGAGTTCCAACGACGCACGAAGCGGAACGCCAAGTGACGACCACACATCGTGGGCCTGCGGCCCTGGGTCGGGTATCGGCACACCGAGCCGCAGCAACAACGGCTGCTGCTCACCATCGAGCACGCCGGCGAGATGCTCGGCAGCAACGATCTCGCCGGCCAGACATGCCTCCATCACCTTGCCGAGCAGACGATGCTCGTCCTCGACCGCCTTCGCCCAGGCACTGACCTGATAGTGCAACTGGTAGTGACGCACCGGTGGCTGACGCCCGCCCACTCGTCCATCGGCGTTTCGCTCGTCCGCCCAATCGGCATTGCGCCGTCCGATGTCTTCGACCACACGGTGCAAGAAGCACGAGACCGCCGGACGCTTCACCGCTTTCGCCCACTCTTCGCTGGGTGTCTCGAAGGTCACCGCTGTGCCCGTGTCGAGAACCGAGACGAGGAAGTTGGAGAGCGATCGGTCGACGTCTGCGATCACCTCGAAAGTGTCCGCCGCCCGCCGCCCCGACGAAAGACGTCAACGGACACCTCGACCTGCCCATTCGTGCACGTCGCATTGCCCCACCCGAGGATCGAGCGCACCTTTCGTCCACCATCCTCGCGCAGTCACTATTCCACCTATCCACGGGCCGCGGGTCCGAGGTGCACGATCCGTATCGTCCGACGAAGGAGTACCACCCATGCCGACCTATCTGTCGCCCGGCGTCTACATGGAGGAGGTGTCGTCTGGTTCGAAGCCGATCGAGGGAGTGGGAACCGCCGTCGCCGCTTTCGTCGGATTTGCCGAGAAAGGCCCCGCCAACCAACCCACACTGGTCACCAACTGGACCCAGTTCACCCAGAACTTCGGCGATTTCGTCGAAGGGTCGTATCTCGCGCACGCCGTGTACGGGTACTTCCTCAATGGCGGCGGTGCCGCCTACGTCGTGCGAATCGGTGGTGACGACGGCGAAGAAGGTGGCAGCGCACCCACCGCCCAGGGCGAACTGCCCGCCGGCGAGGGCAAGCCCGGGTTGGTGGTCAAGGCGCTCGAGAGCGGCCCGGCCGGCGACTCGATCTCGGTCGAGACCCACGACGCTTCCGAGCCCGGTGAGAACAACGATCAGTTCAAACTGATCGTCAAGCGCGGCGACAAGGTCGAAGAGACATTCGACAACGTCACGCTGCGCAAGGGCGGCAACAACGTCGCTACTCGGGTGAAGGCCGAGTCGAAGCTGATCTCGGTCGAAGAGGTCCGCGGTGGCGGCACGATGGAATTGCACAAGGGCGCTCGTGTCAGCCTCGGTGGCGGAGCGGGACTCCCCGATTCCGTGCAGGTCTCGGCAGCCGACTACGTCGGTGATTCGTCGGATCGCACCGGGTTCGGTGGCCTCGAGGCAATCGACGAGGTCACCATGCTGTGTGTCCCCGATCTGACCGCTGCCCTGGAGCGCGGCATGATCGACATGGAGGGCTTCAAGGCCGTGCAGTTGGCGATGATCGCCCACTGCGAACTGATGGCCGATCGCGTCGCGATCCTTGACCCGCCGCCAACACTCAACGCTCAGCAGATCAAGGATTGGCGCGTCAACGAAGCTGGCTACGACAGCAAGTACGCGACCGTGTACTGGCCGCGACTGAAGGTGATGGACCCCACCAAGGGCAAGGCCATCTTCGTGCCGCCGTCGGGCCACATGGCCGGCATCTGGGCTCGCAACGACGACACCCGCGGCGTGCACAAGGCACCGGCCAACGAAGTCGTGCGCGGCGCCATCTCGCTGGAGCTGAACATCACCAAGGGCGAGCACGACCAGTTGAACCCGATCGCGGTCAACTGCATCCGCTCGTTCCCCGGCCAGGGCATCCGCGTGTGGGGCGCCCGCACGCTGTCGAGCGACCCCGAGTGGCGCTACCTCAACGTGCGCCGACTGTTCAACTTCGTCGAGGAGTCGATCCTGTCGGGCACCAACTGGGTCGTATTCGAGCCCAACGATCCGAAGCTGTGGGACTCGGTGCGACGCACTGTCACCATGTTTCTTCGCAGGGTCTGGCGTGATGGCGCGTTGTTCGGTCGTACTCCGGGCGAGGCCTTCTTCGTGAAGTGCGATGAAGAGAACAACCCGCCCGAGAACCGCGACGCCGGGATCCTGACCGTCGAGATCGGGATCGCACCTGTGAAGCCGGCGGAGTTCGTCGTCTTCCGTATCAGCCAGTTCTCCGGCGGCGCCGGACTTGAGGAATGAGGAGTCTGACCAATGCCTGAGAGCAGTCCAATCACCGCCGCACGGTTTTCGATCACCGTTGACGGTTACGAAATCGCCTCATTCTCGGAGCTGCAAGGCATCCGTACCGAGATCAAGACGGTCGAGTTCGTCGAGTCAGGCGACAAGGGCCTGGTGCAGATGAACATTCCTTCCAATCCGGTGCTGGCGACCATCGTGCTGAAGCGGGCTCAGACCCAGGACCCACAGATGTGGACCTGGCACGAGGCTGCCCGCTTCGGCGAGATGGGAGCCGCTCGCAAGAGTTGCTCGCTGGTGATGTTCGATGCGGCCGGCAAGCCGGTCGCTCGGTACCACCTCGAGAACGCGTGGCCCTGCAAGATCGAGCTCGGCGCCCTGCGCGCCGGCTCGTCGGAGGTACTCACTGAGACGGTCACGATCGTATGTGACCATCTGCAGCGAGTGGCGGCGTGAGCACTCCGATGCTTGACCGTTCGATGGGGGGCGCATCTTCCCCCGACCGAGCGACGCTGAGCACCGAGTTCCCGTTCTCACTGCCGCGCGGGTATGTCGATGGTCGGGGCCAGTTGCATCGCGAGGGAGTGATGCGACTGGCTACGGCCGGCGACGAGATCTGGCCGCAGACGGACCCGCGAGTACGCGAAAACCCGGCATACCTGTCGGTGTTGTTGTTGACGAGGACGGTGACCAAGCTCGGGACGTTGCCCGAGGTCGACAGCCGGGTCATCGAGAACCTGTTCGCCTCTGATCTCGCCTTCCTGCAAGACCTGTACCGCCGCATCAATCAAGACGGCGGCACACGAGTCGACGTGACTTGTCCCAAATGCGCGCACGGGTTTGCTGTCGACATCAGCGGTGATTCGCCGGGGGGATCATGACGTACGCGACCGCGCAGTTGGTGGAAGAGGTCGCGTACGTCGCTTACTACTTCCATTGGCCGCTCGAATCGATCCTGGCGATGGAGCATCCGCTGCGGCGGACATTCATCAACGCGATCGGTGACATCAATAGAGAAATCAACGGCCCCGGTATCTGATGAAATGGCCGTTCGCCCGACACGCCCACTCGCCCCACGCAACAACTGGGGACGCAGGGTCGGTCACAACCGCTGAGCCGACGCGGCCAGCGGTCGCGTCGGCGCGTCGCGACTGGGCAACGTTGCCGCCGCTGAAGGTAGCGGGCGGCCGCCCGATCAGCCTGACTGCGGCAACCCGGGCATTTACCGAGGGTTTGGTCACCCAGCAAGTGCTGGTGCGCTCGCCGCGGCTGGAGATGGTGCGCCAGATCGACGCACCGAGCGGTTCGTTCCGAGGCGTCCTGGCACCCGCGATCACCGATCACGACCGCACCGATCCAGAACTGCAAGAAGCGTCGCCACTTCCGCCGATCGAGCGCCGCCATGTGGGCGCGGTCACCGGCGAGCAGCGCGGCGGCCTCGGGCTACCGGCGGTCGAGCAACTACTGGCGATCGGAGAGCCCGGTGGGGTCGGCTCTGGTCCGATGGCCACGACACCACGGCCAGAAGCGTCGCCCATGTTTCCAACCGAGACGCGCGACGAACCGCAGGATGGCGGCGGAGGGCCCACTGGCCAGCCGGGCGGCCGTCGTGCGGGCCTCGCCGATTCGCGCCGCCGGGGCCTCGGACCCGCGTATCACGGCCCGTTGCCCGAGGCGATGCGTGCCGAACGCGAGCGCGACGACGCATCCGTGGTCAGGCCCGACGGTGACGGCGGAATGTCTGTCGAACCGGTGCCGAGTGATGTGCGCGCCACGATGCGCGACGTGTTGGGCATCGACGTGGGTGATCGACTGGTGCATCGTGGACCAGGCGTTTCGGCCGAGGCACAGGCCATGGGCGCTCAAGCCTTCACTCGCGACGGCCAGGTCTATCTGGCCGACGATGTCGGCCCCCTCGATCAAGCGAAGGGTCGGGCCACGCTGGCCCACGAGCTGACCCACGCCGCCCAACAGATCGTGCACGGCGCAATGCAGGACGAGGCGAGTGATACGGGACGAGCCATGGAAGCTCACGCCCAACGTGTCGAGCAGTTCGTCCGCGGCGATGGCGGCGCGATCAAGCCGACGCCCGATCTGCTGCACGCCCGGCCGACCACGAACACCGAACAGGGTGACGTCGACGTGGTCTCGTCGGCTCAGCAGATGATGCGTGAAATGGTCGACAGTGGTCTGGCGAAGTCAGACGGCACCGGCGGGATCATCTTCACCATGCCCCCGTCCTCGATGACATCGTCGGCCGGCACGCAGCGATTGGCAGGCGATGCCCCAACCGCTCATGCAGCCAGCCAAACACACTGGGATCCCCTCGGCTCGTTCGGCAACACGCTGAGCCAGGGTCTCGGGAACGACATGTTGGGTATCGCCGGGTCCATGTTCGGATTCAGCGACGAGTTCATGGGAGAACAACGTCACGAGCTCACCGGCGAGGACCGTCAGTTTCGCCGCCAGCAGACCACCAATGCCTACTCCGAACTTCGCCTCGAACACCTGCGTCGAGTCGAGTTGACGAATCTCAACGACACTGAGGCGCGACATGAGCTCGAGCGATCGACCTCGCTCAACACCGAGACACTGCAAGCACTGGAAACTCGAGTCAATGAAGAGATCGAGGAACGACTGACGCTGCTCGACGCGCAGAGCGCGGCGGCCCTCGAGCGACTGAACCAGCAACGAACCACACGTCGCGAGGCCGCCTTGCTCGACGTCCCACTGGAAAATTTCAACACCGCGCTCATCGCGCTGTTCGACAATGCCGAGGACCCCGTGCTGCCGGCCGAGGCTGCGCTGCTCGCCACCTTGGCTGCGCCGCCGACCACGTCCGGTCGCCGCGGTGGCGCCACCCGCCCCGGCGGCGCGGCGGCGACTGCGCGTGCGGCCGGCGTTGCACCCGGCGGTGGTACGTCGTCGGCGACAGGCACAGTGGCAGCCACGACGACGCCTCGCGCAGCGGGCACCGCGCCGGCCGCACCAGCGGAACACGGTGACACGAGTACCGGAACCGGTTCTGGCCCAGGCACGGGAGCAGGAACCGGCGCGGCGGCGACCGACCAGGAGTGGCGAACCGCCGACACGATGGGCGGGCGCTTCGAGGGTCTCGGCAACGCGCTCGTCGGCGACATCGCCAACGCCGAGATCGGCTTCTTCGGCTCCCTGCTCGGCTTCGACTCGGGCTTCGAACAAAGCCTGCACGACGAGGTCAACGCCCCGAATGCAGCGGGAGCGGCTGCCGGAGCCCCTGGTGCTGCCGCCGCTACCACGCCAGGCGGCACTCATCCCGATGCGGCGCACCCCGACGCAGCGCACGGCAGTGCCGCAGCACCCACCGCGGCCGCGGCACACGAAACCGTCGACCACATCGTCGCCGATCCGTATGCGCTCGACGAACTGGCAATGCGTCTCTACCCCAACATCCGCAGCAGGTTGCGCCAGGAACTGCTGATCGACCGCGAGCGGGCCGGCCTGCTCGCCGACTTCCGCTAGCCAAATTCTGTAAGGAGAGAACAATGCCCATTGCCGACGACATCCCGCTGGCGCTAGCCAACCGATTCACTGTCAAGGTCGACGCCCCAGGCGAGATCGACCTTGGTAGCTGGGCCAAGGTTGACGGACTCGACGTCACCTTCGACGTCGTCGAGTACCGCGCGGGCGATGCGTGGAACTCGCGCTGGTACTGCCCAGGTGCGACGAAGTACTCGACCGTGAAACTGAGCCGCGCAGTCACTGCCGACACCGCGAAGGTGAAGAAGTGGCTGAGCGACACAGCGAAGAGCCACAAGCCGGGCCTGATGGTGATCGAGCTGAAGGACTCGGCCGACAAGCCGGTGTTCACGTGGGAGATGCGCAGCGCCATGCCGTCGAAGTGGTCGGTCAGCGGCTTCGACGCCGGCACCAGCAAGATCGCCACCGAGCAGCTCGAAATCGTGCACCTCGGCTTCCTCGACGACGACATCGCCTGACGGGACGTTCGACGCCATGTCCATCAAAGACTCGGCCCAGTATGGGCTCGTCATGCGGTTCGACGTCGTCGTCGACGGCATCGATCTGGGTGCGTGGTCGTCGTGCGATGGGCTGAAGGTCGACTTCGG
>JANOJI010000295.1:0-7177 GCA_031408175.1 Ilumatobacteraceae bacterium | reverse complement strand
GTCGTCGATCACCGACAGCGGCGTGATCGAGTTGAGGCTCGGCGGCTGGGTGGCGGCGACGAACAACTGAGTGATGCCTGGATACGAGAGGCCGACCATTCCGACCTCGTTGTCGAGAACCCATGGCTGCGCGGCGATGGTCTCGATGGCGTCGTAGCCATCGAGACTCTGCACCGTCTCGAAAAAGCGATACGAGCCGCCGCTGCACCCCGTACCGCGCATGTTGACGCCGACGTAGGCGAAACCCATCGCGGTATAGATCTGGGCTAAGTCGGCGCTGTCTGGATCGCTGGGCTTGTATCCGCTGTACTCGACCACGGTCGGGTATGGACCCTGATCAGTCGGACCCGGAAGCAGAACGTTGGCGCTCAACGTCGTGCCGTCGCGAGTGGTGATGTAGCCGAAGCCCTCCGGCAGTTTCGATTGCGCCGAGTAGAAGTCGGGCGGCGGATTGTCAGCCGGGCCGGCGACGCTGACGGTGTCGCTGATCTCGGTGCGGTTGCTGACCGTGTACCCGTCTCCGGATTCGAGATTTCGGAACAGCAATGAGCCCCGCTCATCGACAGTGCCTTTGGCGATCTCGGCCTCGTCGCGGCGAACGGTCAGCGTGTCTCCTGCGCTGGCATCGAGAATGGCGATCTGCTCGGTGCCGGGCTGCACGATGAACGAGGCCGGGGAGAGCGTGGTGCTGGGCGCTGGTGTGGTGTTCGGCGACGTCGTCGCGGACGAGACAGCGGTGCCGATCGTGCTGGATGCCGCGTCGTCAGATCCGGAACACGCGGCGATCAGGGCGACGGCCACAGCCACGACCAGTCCGACACGTTGCGTTTGCATCGAACGATTGTTCCATGGCTGAGGCAAGCGTCACGTATCCCCGACGCCCAAAGTGGATCTGTGTGTCAGGACCGCTCGCAGGAGGAGGTGCGCATGGCATCAATCATCATCGGATCGCTGGCATTCAGCATCGGCGGCGCGTTCATGGGTATCTCCGACGGGTTCACCAAGTTCTGGCCGAGCGACTCACCGCCGCCCAAACGGCAGGAATTGCGATCATCCTTGTCGGATTGGTCACCCTGAAACAGGGCTAGCTGTACTCGGCCATGACCTGGGAGGAGTGTGGCGTGCCCTCGGGAGCGACCGGATCAGTCACAATGGGCGGGTGCTATCACTCGAGGCAATGCTGGCGGATCTTGAGCACCTGGTGTCGATCGAGTCACCATCGCACGACATCACCGCGATCACGCGCTCGGCCGGGTCGGTTCGCGACGTCATCGAGCGCCGGCTCGGGCGACATGCCGAACTGATCGACAGCGACGCGGGACCGCATGTGCACACACGGTTCGGGCAGTCGTCGAGGGTGCTGATAGTCGGCCACCACGACACCGTGTTCCCACTCGGTGCGTTGGCCGCGAGACCATTCGGCGTCAACGATGGCAAGGCCACCGGACCGGGGGTGTTCGATATGAAGGCGGGGATCGTGCTGGCGATCCATGCCTTGTCGTTGCTCGACGATCTCGACGGAGTCGAGTTGTTGATCACATCAGACGAGGAGGTGGGCTCGAGAGCCTCGCGGGCATTGATCGAAGAACGAGCGTTGACCTGTGGCGCGGTGTTGGTGATGGAACCCAGCGCCGATGGCGGGGCGCTGAAGACCGCGCGCAAAGGCACCGGCACGTTCGAGGTGACCGTGCACGGCCGGGCCGCACATGCCGGTCTGGAACCCGAGAAGGGCATCAACTCGCTGGTTGCCGCAGCGCAGTTGATCACCAGGATTGCCACGTTCGGCGATCCCGAGAAAGGCACGACGGTGACACCGACCGTCGCCACCGCAGGTACCGCCGACAACGTTGTTCCGGCGATGACGAAAGTTCGTGTCGATGCACGCGTCAACGTCGGGGGGGAGAAGGAACGTGTCGAGCACTTGATGGCGACCCTGTCGAGCGACGTTCCCGGCGCCGGGGTCGAGGTCTCAGGCGGGCTCGACCGGCCACCCATGCAGGAGTCCGCATCGACCAGCCTGTTCGCCATCGCCCAGTCGGCCGCGGCGGCAGCCGGCCTCCCGGTAGTCACGGGCGTCGCCGTCGGCGGTGGAAGCGATGGCAACTTCACTGCTGCGTGCGGCGTGCCGACGCTCGACGGCCTTGGTGCTGTCGGCGGAGGTGCCCACGCCGACCACGAGTTCGTTCTCGTCGACACAATGATCGATCGTGCCCGGCTACTTGCTGCGATCGTGGGCCAGTTGATCGGTTAGTCGGATGAGGGTTCGTTCAGCTCCAACAGGCCGCCGCTCGTCAGCGTTCCGGCGTGGCGATACACGTCGAGTTTGCTGCGGCTGTCGTCGATGTCGAGGTTGCGCATGGTCAATTGACCGATGCGATCCAAGGGTCCGAAGGCCGCATCGTCGACCTTCTCCATGCTCAACCGCTCGGGGGCATAGGTGAGGTGCGGCCCGGTGGTGTCGAGGATCGAGTAGTCGTCGCCACGGCGGAGGCGCAGTGTGACCTCACCTGTCACCGCCGCGCCGACCCAACGCAACAGTGGGTCGCGCAACATGAGGCTCTGCGGGTCGAACCATCGCCCTTCGTACAACAGTCGTCCGAGGCGGCGGCCCATCGTGCGGTAGTTCTCGATCGTGTTCTCGTTGTGGATCGCGGTGACCAACCGTTCGTATCCGATGTGTAGCAGCGCCAGACCCGGGCCCTCGTAGATGCCCCGGCTCTTGGCCTCGATGATCCGGTTCTCGATCTGGTCGCTCATGCCCAGCCCGTGGCGCCCGCCGACAGCGTTGGCTTCTTGCACCAACTCGATCTGTGTTTCGAATTCCTTGCCGTTCAACGTGACGGGCCAACCCTCGTGGAAGCCGATCGAGACCGTCTCGGCGGCGATCTCGACGTCGTCGCGATAGTGGGCGACCCCCATGATCGGCTCGACGATGTCCATCGATGTGCCGAGCTCCTCCAGCGACTTGGCCTCGTGGGTCGCGCCCCAGATGTTGGCGTCGGTCGAGTACGCCTTGTCGACGCTGTCGCGGTACGGCAGGTCATGGGCGATCAGGAACTCGCTCATCTCCTTGCGCCCACCCAGTTCGGTGACGAAGTCGTTGTCGAGCCACGGCTTGTAGATCCGCAGCTTGGGATTGACCAGCAGGCCGTACCGATAGAAGCGCTCGATGTCGTTGCCCTTGTAGGTGCTGCCGTCGCCCCAGATGTCGACGCCGTCGTCGTGCATCGCCCGCACCAGCAGCGTGCCCGTGACGGCGCGCCCGAGTGGTGTGGTGTTGAAGTACGTCCGACCGGCCGTGCTGATGTGAAACGCGCCGCACTGCAGTGCCATCAGGCCCTCGCGGACGAGTTCGGCACGGCAGTCGATCATCCGTGCCAGTTCAGCGCCGTACTGCTTGGCGCGCTCGGGGACACCACTGAGATCAGGCTCGTCGACCTGTCCCAGATCTGCGGTGTACGCATACGGCAGCGCGCCACGGTGGCGCATCCAGGCGACGGCGGCCGATGTGTCGAGGCCGCCGCTGAACGCGATCCCGACGCGTTCGCCCTGTGGCAGCGTGGTCAGCACCTTCGACATAGACCCGAGACGCTACCCATCCGAGTGTTTCGTGCCACTCCGGATGTTCCTGAAACACTCGGACGGTGGTTTACGCTGCGCTCGTGAAGGTGATGTTCGCCTCGGCCGAGTTCGCCCCGCTGGCCAGGGTCGGCGGACTCGCCGCGGCGGCTGCTGGGCTGGTCGCCGAAGTGCGTCGCCAGGGCGTCGACGTGCAGGTCGTCATTCCCGACTACTTCGCCACCAAGCTCCAACGGGAGACCGTCGTCAAACTCGACGTGCCCGACTGGGCGGGCCCCGCCACGGCGCGCACGGGCACGTTGCAAGGTATCGGTGAGATCACCCTGATCGATGCGTTCGGCATCGTCAAGAGTCATCCCTACCTGCAGCCCGATGGTCATGGATGGCCCGACAACGATCGCCGCTTCATGGCATTCTCGGCCGCGGTTGCGGCCCTCACGAAGACAGCCGCTCCGGATGTCTTGCATCTCAACGATTGGCACACCTGCGTCGCCTTGGCACACCTGGCGAAGCTGCCGCCGACGATGTTGACCATTCACACGCTCGGCTATCAGGGACGGACGAACCCGGGCTGGTTGAAGACGCTGCCGCATCATGCAGCAGCCTTCGAACAATGGGGGGACTGCAACCCATTGCTCGGTGGTGTTCGGCTTGCCGATGTGGTCGTCGCGGTCAGCCCGCACTATGCCGCCGAGATCACCACGCAGCACGGCGGGTTCGGTCTCGATGAACCGCTGCGAGACAAGGGCGATCGGCTGGTGGGCATTCTCAACGGCATCGACGCCGACGAGTGGGATCCCCTGACCGACCGGCACCTGCCAACCACCTATTCGTCGGCCGATGTCGGTGCGAAGGCGGGGATGCGCGCCGAGCTCCTGGCGCGCTATGGCCTGACCGACGGCGGGGGACCGTTGCTGACAATGGTCACGCGGCTCGCCGATCAGAAGGGCGTCGACCTGCTGCTGCCACTCACCCCCTTCCTGAAGCATCTCGGCGCCGCCCTGATCGTGCTCGGCGACGGAGAGCAGGGTTTGGCCGATGCGCTGTCTGCAGCGACTGCAGCACACCCGAACCAGGTCGCCTTCGTACGTGGTTACGACGAGGCACTGGCCCACCAGCTGTTCGCCGGTGCAGATGTGTTCACGATGCCGAGCCGGTTCGAACCCTGTGGGCTGGCGCAGATGCAGTCGATGCGCTACGGCACGCTGCCACTGGTCACCGACGTCGGTGGATTGCACGACACCGTCATCGACGTCGACGCCGTGCCCAGTCGCGGCACGGGAGTCGTTGTGCCCGACGCAAGTTCGGTGGCGTTGATGGACGGCCTGCACAGAATGGTCAAGGCCTATTCGCAGCCACGCCGGCGAGCGGCGATGCAGCGGCGTGGCATGGCCATCGACTGGTCGTGGAAGCGACCCGCTGCAGCTCACATCGACTGGTATCGCCGCCTGCTCACCGAGCCGGCGTCGCGAAGCGTCTAACGTGCCGCATCATGGCTGAACCCAAGGTGCTCGTCGTGGTGCTGGCTGGTGGGGAAGGCAGGCGGTTGGCGCCGCTGACTGCCGACCGCGCCAAGCCGGCCGTGCCGTTCGGCGGCACGTACCGAATCATCGATTTCGTGCTGTCGAACTTCGCCAACGCCCGGTACCTGAAGATCGTCGTGCTGACGCAGTACAAGAGCCACAGCCTCGACCGTCACATCAGCCAGACCTGGCGATTCTCGACGCTGCTGGGCAACTACGTCACGCCGGTGCCGGCGCAGATGCGGCGCGGCCCACAGTGGTTCAGCGGATCGGCCGACGCGATCTACCAGAACCTCAACCTCATCAGCGACGAGCGTCCCGACATCGTCTGCGTGTTTGGTGCCGATCACATCTACCACATGGATCCGCGTCAGATGGTCGATCATCACCAAGCGGTTGGTGCTGGGGTCACCGTTGCGGCAATTCCGGTACCGGTGGCCGAGGGATCGCAGTTCGGCATCATCGAAGCATCGGCCACAGGCAAGATCATCGCTTTCCATGAGAAGCCCGCCAATCCACCGACCATGCCAGGCGACACCTCACGTGTGCTCGCCTCGATGGGCAACTACGTCTTCGACACCCAAACGCTGATCGACGTGGTCAGCCCGACCGGCACCGACGACATCGCCACCGACATCGGCGGCGATGTCATTCCCATGCTCACCCGTGCAGGCGTGTCGCACATGTACGACTTCTCGACCAACAACATCCCCGGCCAGGCCGAGCACGAGCGCGGATATTGGCGCGACGTCGGGAGTCTCGACGCGTACTACGAAGCCAACATGGACCTCATCGCCCCGGTGCCACCGTTCAGCCTCTACAACCGTGAGTGGCCGGTCTACAGCCTGCAATTGCCGTTGCCGCCGGCCAAGATCGATCACGGTCCGGGTGGTGAGCGACCTGTCATCGACAACAGCTTGTTGTGCGCCGGTTCGATCGTGTCGGGCGGAACCGTCGAGCGCTCGATCCTGGGGCCCGAGACATATGTCGATGCATCGGCCGTGGTCAGTGAGTCGATCCTGTTTCCTGGCGTACGTGTCGGCCCGGGCGCCAGGGTGCACCGTTGCGTGATCGACAAGAACGTCGACATCCCTGCCGGACGCTCGATCGGTCACGATGCCGAGGCCGACCGCGAAGAGTTCGTCGTCAGCGATCGAGGCGTGGTGGTGGTCGAGAAGGACCGCCGACTGTCCTAGCTGGGATTTCGCGCAGGCCGGTACATGCCGACGATCGATGCGGCGCTGATGCACAGCGCCGCGCCAGCGAGCACCATTTCGACCGTTGCGATCCATCGCACCCTGCCGAGATCGCCTGCACCGATCGCCGCGCCGACACAGGCGACCACGATGCCCATGTACGGCGCGTATCGCCAGTTCGAGATCGCCGCGACCCCAACCAGGATCGGCCCGTAGAACGGCAGCAGTTGCACGAAGATCAGACTCGGCTGCGAGTCGGCGCCGAGCCACCACGTCGACAGCCCGATCACCCGAGACGACTCCCACACCGCTGCCTGCCCGACGATGATCGCGGCCCAACCGAGCCCAAACGCCAGGCGCCAGCCCGGGCTGAGCTGTCCGACGCGACGACGTGGAGGATCGAGCCAGGGTGGTGGCGGAAGTGGGGGCGCCGGAACTGTCGAAGCCGTACCTGGCGGTGGCGGTGGCGGTGCTGAGGCTTGACCCAGCGGCGGCGCCATCGGCTGAGCCTGCGTTGATGAGCCCGGATCCATTGGTCGCACCATATCGGGCGACAGGTGAGCACGAGGTGCGCCCGATACCCTTGCGGCGATGGCAGCCGAGCGGGCGACTCCCTTTACGAAACTGAGCGTCTTCTTCCCGATGTGGAACGAGGAGGCCTACATCGACCGGGCCATCGAGACGGCAACGATCGAGTGTCGGTCGTTGATGGATCGCAATGAGATCCTCGACTACGAGCTGATCATCGTCGACGATGCCTCCACGGATCACACTGGCAAGCTTGCCGACGAAATGGCTGCCGCCGATCCTCGCATCCGCGTCGTTCATCATCCGGTCAATCGCAAACTCGGTGGCTCGATGAAGACCGGTTTCGCCGCC
>JANOJI010000284.1:0-3503 GCA_031408175.1 Ilumatobacteraceae bacterium | reverse complement strand
AACCGTGGCGAACTCGTCGCAGATACGGCCAGAGGTCCTAGGCGCTACGCCTCGTCCGGGTCAGGCCATAGAGGGCCAGCGAGCGTTGCTCGACCTCGTCTTCGGTGGTGCCATCGTCGTAGGCGGGAGAGAGCAGCGGCGCCACCTGTTCAACGCTGACCAGGACGATCGCCCCGATTCGATGGGCCTGGAGCCCGCTGCGCTGTTGGTAGAAACGAAGTCCGGCCTCGAACACAGATCCGTCGCGATGGACGGCAGCGGGACCCTTGAACCGGTAGCCCTTGCGGAGAATCGGGTCGACCACGTTGATCTCGACGATGGAGTTCGTGATCTCGATGTTCGCCACTGTCCGTTGCGAGTGGAGGTGGGCGAAGACCAGGTGCTCCGAGTCCCAGACCGCGGTCGTCCCCTTTGGCGACAGATTCGGCGTTCCATCCGGGCACACCGATGCGACGTAGCCGAGTCGTTGTTCGTCGACAACCCGTTGCATATCTTCGGTCAGCACCTCTGAAGCCTGCGCCTCGAACAACTTCGGTGCAAGCCTGCTGGAGCGTGGCAGCGATTACACGAAGCGCACGGCCTGAGCAAGAAAAGTGACTTGAGCAGCAGAAGGCTGGCTGCTGACGGAAACCTCGGTCACATAGACCGAGTCGAGGGCCACGATCTGGTTGTCGGTCGTCAGGACGACCAGCGGTATGTGTTCGCCGATCTCGTTGGCGCGCATGAGTCGCACCGTCGTGTTTCCGGCGTCCATGACGACGGTGAACGTCACACCATCGGGGGCCGGCGACACGCTGTGGAGCGGTTCGCTGTCGACGATGTCGGGGATCGTCAGGGCGAGCGCCATGGCGATGGTCTAGCCGACGGATCGACAGATTGCCAGCACGTACTGCCAACACCCGCCGCGCGATGATGGCCGCATGGTGACTGGATATGGAGGCTCATACCGCGGAATCGTCACTGACGACGCCGACCCGTTGCAGCAATCGCGGCTCGGGGTCGTGGTGCCAGAGATATACGGCGATACGCCGGTCTGGGCGACGGCATTGTTGTTGGGCTCGGCGGCGCCGCTGCCGGCGGTCGGGGATCATGTGTTGGTTTCGTTCGAACGCGGCGACACGGACTATCCCGTCTGGGAGCGCGATTCAGGTAGCCAACAAGACGAGAGCCCCACCAGCGGGTACATCGGGAAGTATCGAGGCGTGGTTGTCGGCAGCGATGATCCGCTGCAGCAACGTCGACTCGAGGTCACCGTGCCGGAGGTCAATCCCTCGCCGGGGTGGGCCGTAGCGTCCGACGACGTCCAGTACGTCGAGACCCCAGAGATCGGTGCCGATGTCTGGATCGAGTACGAATACGGCGATCCGGCCTACCCGCGCTGGGTCGGTCTCGCCTGACCGCACACGCAGTACCCGCTCAGCCGGTTGGCAATCGCGTCGCCACGACGTGTCCGGAATCGTCGCGAAACTGCGCATCGAAGGTGTAGGCCTCTGCCTCGAGCGGATTGCGGTGATAGGCCGTTGGCTCGTCGATGTACGTGGGAAGGGTGCCGCCGCCTTCGATGTAACCCTGACCGTATTCGCAGGCGAACGATGATTCGCTGCCGAAGCGCCGCACCTGATCGACGTGAACGATCTCGTGGATGAGTTTCACGAGATCGACTGGCTTGGTCTCGTCGAGTTCGTCGCGCCAGTAGATCGTGTAGCCGAACGTCATGGCATAGATCGACCCGGTCTGGCGAAACTGATTCGACGGCAGGCGGCAACGAGTTCGTACCCTGATCATCGCCAGATCAAGCTGCGGGAACAGTGGCTTCAATCGTGTGATCGTCGCCGGTTGCAGCGGGCGGCGAGGCCGGGTGATGTTGACGATCTGTGCAGAGCGCTTCGTCTCGGCGAAGACCGCCCGCCCGAGCCCGCAGCCGGCGGGCACGATCTGGCGCCTCGAGATTCCGAGCGCATCGCCAACGGACCGGACGGTCGACCACCACGACACGCTGAGAAGCTTCGCATACGCCCGAGGGGCCTCACACGATCGTGGAGTTGGACACCTGGGGTGCTCCCGAGCCGAGGAAGAAGATTCCCCGGAATCCGGCGGTTTCGAAGCCGAGACTCGGGTTACGTTCGAGCACCGATGTTGCGATGCGCAGTTCGCCGGTGCGGTTGTTCGAGACGAAGAAGATCGCTCCTCCGCCCTCGTTGGCGGTGTTGTCGCGCACGATGCTGCCGGCGAGGTCGAGCGTGAATTGGTTGCCGTCGAGATAGATCGCGCCGCCGCTGCCGCCGCCGGGCGAGCCCTGGCGCGAGGGGTTGGCCCCGTTGCCGATGGCGTGGTTGTTGCTGAAGACGCTGTTGTAGACCTGCCACGAAACGCCGATGCTCGAGATCGCGGCGCCGTTCGAGCAACTGTTGGCTTCGGTCGGGCTGCCGCCGAACGTGCTCGTGGCGACGATCACCGGCAGCCCCGCATACTGGCTCAACACGCGCAACGCCGCTCCACCGATGTCGGGACCGATGGGGTCGCACTGGTTGGCGGTGAATCTGCTGTCGAGCACCTTCACCCGGCCACCACGAACGAACAGAGCCCCTCCGCCGCCACCCTCGCGGAGATCGCCGCTGCTGTTGCCCTGCGTGAAGTTCATGCCTTGGATCGCGAGCTGCGGGTGGTCCTGGTTCTGACAATGCGATGTGGTCCAGATCTGCGCCTGATCGCAGGTGTTCATGTAGAGGATTCGCCGCTGGCCGGCGCCGCTCAGTGTCACCTTGCCGCCTCCGTCGAGGACCACGATGGGAGAGGTGTTGACGACCTTCGCGGTCTCGGTCATCACGATCGTGACCGGGCCTGGGCCGCAGTTGAATGTGATGATCCCTCCGTGGGCGACTGCGTCGACGACTGCCTGCGATGTGCAGCTGGACGGCGTGCCGGTGCCGATGATCACGTCCGGCTGCGACGTGTCGACCGGCCGCGCCTCGGCCGGCAGCGGCACGGCTCCTGGGTTCCCAGGTAACAGTGGAGACACGCGGCGAGCCACGGCATTGGCCGCGGCGGGCCCGTCGATCTGCACCACGACTGGGGCGGCAGCACCAGCGCTCGGGGGCCCGTCTCGATCGGCGACCACGACGGATCCGAGCGCGACCAGTCCGACGACGGCAATCGTTCGAGCATTCACCGTCTCAGTATCGTCCACTGCCGTCGCTGCGTCGGCCAGGCGACGAAAAGCGATCGGCGCCGGGTGCGCGACACTTGGGTCGTGGATCAGAGCGTCGACGCCAAGGCCTGGGTTGCCGGTGTCTTCGATCGGGCCGCGCCGACCTGTCACCGGAGATGGTCCGTCTTGCCGGCGAACGGGCCGACGCAGCAGGGATTGCAGCGCGACTCGAGGTCATGGATGCCGAGAACCTCGATGTGCCCGATGGGTCCTTCTCGGTGGTGTTGTGTGGTTTTGGCATCTTCTTCCTTCCCGACCCGGAACGTGCCGTGGCCGGGTTTCGGCGTGCACTCGT
>JANOJI010000227.1:0-22793 GCA_031408175.1 Ilumatobacteraceae bacterium | reverse complement strand
ACGATGCTGTGGTAGGCGTTGCCGGGCACCTGGATCAACAACGGTCCGTTGTCGTTCAGCCACTGATCCCAGCCGTCGGGCCCCTGGCACACCGGGTAGATCTGGGTGAACCCGTACGCCTGTGCAACCTGGCCGAGCTCGAGCTGGGTCGCCCCGTCGTCCCACACACTGTCGGGAAACTGCTCCTTCATGTCCTGCACCACCGACATGTCGTCGCTGCGGCCGAGCAGCATTGCGGTCGACGCAGCCCAGCATGTGTTGTTGGTGGACTGGGCCACGTATCCCACCTGGTTATCGGTACTCATCGTGTGTCCTTCCGGTCCGGGATGATCCCCGCACAAAGTGGTGTCAGTGTGCGCGACGATGCCGCAGCACGGCAATGACCGATCGGGCAACCAGTCGGTCAGTGCTGGGCGACGGTGTCGATGACAACGGGGTTGCCGGCGAGCAGGGTGTGGCGCACCTTGCCGCGCAGGGTGCGCCCGGCGTACGGGGTGTTGCGACTCTTGCTGGCCAGTTTGGCTGGCACGACAATCCATTCGGCTGCGGGATCGAACACGACCAGGTTGGCCGGTTCGCCAACTGCGATCGGGCGTCCGTGGCGATCAGCGAGCCCTGCGATTGCAGCCGGCTTCCAACTCAGGGCAGCGACGATGTCGGCCAGAGGCATGTCGAGCTCGGTGAGGGCCAGGGCGAGCGAGGTCTCCAACCCGAGCATGCCGGGCGGGGCCTGGTCGAGCGGCGCTTCCTTCGACTCCGGCGGATGTGGCGCGTGATCGGTAGCGATGGCATCGATGGTTCCATCGACGAGCCCCGCCTTGATTGCAGCAATGTCGGCTGCAGTACGCAGAGGCGGGGTGACCTTGTACACCGCGTCGTAACCGGCCAGCATCTGGTCGGTGAGGGTGAAGTGGTGGGGCGCGGCCTCGGCTGTCACGCGCACGCCATCGGCCTTGGCGGAGCGCACGAGGTCGACGCTGCCAGCCGTCGAGAGGTGCAGCAGGTGGATGCGCGCGCCGGCGAGCCGCGACAGTTCGATATCGCGGTGCACCATCAGTTCTTCGGCGATCGATGGCCAACCCGGAAGTCCGAGGTGGGAACAGCACGAACCCTCGTGCATCACGGCTCCGTGCGTCAGCGCCGCGACCTCGCAATGCTGCGCCAAGGTGATGTCGAGGGCGCCGGCGTACTCCATGGCGTGCCACATGAGTTGCGGGTCCTGCACGCCATTGCCGTCGTCGGTGAACAGGTGCACCCCTGCCGCAGCCAGTTCGCCGAACGGAGCGAGCGCCTTGCCCTCGCGATTCACGGTGATGCATCCGGCTGGGTGCACATCGCACAGCGCAGCGCGGCGCGCCTGAGCGCGTACGAACTCGATCACCGCCAACGAGTCCTGAGCCGGCTCGGTGTTGGGCATCGCCACGATGGCGGTGAACCCACCGAGCGCGGCAGCGCGACTGCCGGTCTCGATCGTCTCGGCGTCCTCACGGCCAGGCTCGCGCAGATGCACATGGAGGTCGACGAAGCCTGGCGTAACGATGCAATCGGTCGCGTCGAGGATCTCCTCACCGTCGAGCGACTGACCAACCTCGACGACTCGGCCGTCAGCGATCGCCACATCGACGCGACGCTCGCCTGTTTGATCCAACGCAGTGCCGCCGCGAATCACGACGCGAGTCACGACGCGTCACCTTTCAAGTCGCTGCCCGATCCAAGGAGATGAAACAGCACTGCCATTCGTACCGCGACCCCGTTGGTGACCTGATCGAGGATGACCGAGCCGGGCAGCTCGGCGGGATCGACAACCATCTCGACGCCTCGATTCATCGGACCGGGATGCATCACCAATGATTGCGGCGACAGGCGCGCGGCGCGATCAGCGGTGAGGCCGTACATCGACGAGTACTCGCGCAAGCTGGGAAGCAGAGCGTCGTCCATCCGCTCGCGCTGCACCCGCAACAGGTACAACACGTCGAGATCGGGCAACACGGCATCGAGATCATGCGAGACCTCGACCGGCCAGCCATCGAGTGACGGGGGCAGCAGTGTGGGCGGAGCCACCAACGTGACGTGGGCACCGAGTGCGGTGAACGCCTGCACATCGCTGCGCGCGACCCGGCTGTGCTTGATGTCGCCGACGATCGCGATCCGCAGCCCGTCGAAACCATCGCGGCGATTGAGGTTGGTGCGGATGGTGTAGCAGTCGAGCAGCGCCTGCGTGGGGTGCTGGTGCCAGCCATCGCCGGCATTGATGATGCTGGCGGTCGTCCAGCGAGTGATCATCTGTGGCGCGCCGCTCGACTTGTGGCGCACCACGAACGCATCGACCCCCATTGCGGCGATGGTCTCGATGGTGTCGCGCAGGCTCTCGCCCTTGTTGACGCTGCTCGACGACACTGCGAAGTTCATCGTGTCGGCGCTGAGCCGCTTGGCCGCCGTGTCGAAGCTCGTGCGCGTTCGCGTGGAATCCTCGAAGAACAGACTGACGACGTTCTTGCCGCGCAACGCCGGCACCTTCGGAATCTGTCGCTGCGAGATCTCGACCATGTGATCGGCGAGCTCGAGCAGGCCGTGGATGTCGGCGGCCGACAGCTCGGCAATCGAGAGCAGGTGCTTCACGCGATCACCACACCTTGTGCGCTGACCTGCACGTCTTCGTCGCCCGACGTCGGCAGGTTCTTGCCGACATAATCGGGGCGAATCGGAAGCTGCCGGTGGCCGCGATCGACGATCACGGCCAACTGCACGGCGTGCGGCCGTCCGTAGTCGTTGAGCGCCTCGAGGGCGGCTCGGACGGTGCGGCCGGTGAAGAGAACGTCGTCGATCAGCACAACCGTGGTGCCGTCGAGCGAGACTGGGATCGCGGTGACGTGTCCGGGCACGATCGGCCGCAGGCCGACGTCGTCGCGATGGAAGCTGACATCGAGCGAACCGACAGGCACAGGTGAGCCGATTCCGGCGAGTACTGCGGCAAGCTCGTCGGCGATCCAGACGCCACCGCGTTGCAGACCGACCAGAACGATGCCATCAGTTCCGTGATTGCGTTCGACGATCTCGTGGGCGATGCGGGTGAGAGCTCGGCGCACATCGTCGGCACTCAAGACTTCTCGAGGCCCGGTCGTTGCCCGAGGCCCGGTTGGTGGCGCCATTGCTTCCTTCCACGTATCGGCCTCACGGGACCGATTTCACGTTCGGATCAGATGTTACCGGCTTCGCTCTCGACCCTCGAGCGGGTAGTGGGTCAGTTTGAACTGACCCACTACCCGAGCGTTATGCACCAACACGTTCGAACTGGGGGTTCATGGACACGCACTGGATCGTCGAAGGCCGAATCGATCCTCGCTGGCCGATCAACACGCGAGGAAACATCGGTGAGGTCTTCCCGGAGGTGCTGACGCCGCTGTCGTACAAGCTCGCCGTCATTCCCGCTGAGCAGGGTTGGCGCGACGCGTTCCGTTCGATGGGCATCCTCGCCCCGAACGATCTGCAGCGCAACGCCCCGACCATCATCGGGCTCGGGTGTTCCGGTGTCGCCCGCGGCCGGGCGCGGGTGGTGCTCGACCCAGCCGATCCCAACGGCCTCGAGCCCGGCGATGTGCTGGTGGCGCCGCTCACCGACCCGGCGTGGACGCCGTTGTTCCTACCGGCGGCCGCTGTCGTGGTGAATGTCGGCGCGTTGATGAGCCACGCGATCATCGTGTCGCGCGAGCTCGGCATCCCGTGCGCGGTCAGCGTCGAGAACGCGACCGACCGGATTCCCGACGGTGCCATCGTCGAAGTCGATGGTGCTGCCGGAACGGTGACGATCGTGGCGATGTCGGGATAGGTCACAGTCGACGGCGGGGCGTCACCAAAGCATTCACCGCGGTGTCATGTCTCGTTCATGACGACGTCAGCTTGCACTCCTAGTCTGACCGCCCGATGGAAGCCGAACCTCTGCTGGCGATGTGCGATGACATCGAGCCGCTCGCGTGCTTCACATCGACATCGCTGCGTTCGCCGTCCTGCGACACAGACACCGACAGTCCCGGCGCAGGCAGTCACGACGCCGAGGTGCAACTCACCGCGGACGTCGAGGCATTCCTGGCCAGGTTGAGACGAGAGCAGGTTCGGTTTCTCGATGCGATCTCGGCCGCCCGTCTCGAGCTCCACAGCGAGCCGGGTCAGCTCGCCAAAGCGGCAGCGCTTCACGCTCGCCTGGCCCAGCGGTTCCTCGACGCCCAACGCTCGATTCTTCGCGGGCGCGCGGAAGCCGACGCCAGGATTGCCCGGATCGTGGAGGACGGCGAGACAGCCGACGTGCTTGCGAGCATGACCAACGCGGCGCTCGAATCCGGCGGCGCCCAGGCCGAGCGCCAGCTGCGGTCGCTGCTCGACGACTGGTGGCGCGCCGAACGTCGCGGAACTGTAGAGCCGACAACCGAAGCGGTGGTGCCGGTAGAACCGGCCGTCATGCTCCCAGGGTCGCTGCTTGCCGCGCTGGAAACCGTGGATCACACTGGTCTGGAAACGCTGCTCGTGTCGTTGCTCGACGCCCTGGGCGATCCACCCACGGAGCACGGGTTCTCGAGCCCGACCACCGGCGGCGTCGGTTCCGTGGCGTCCGATCCTGCTCCGTCGGCCGAGTCCGCTAGGACCTTGGGCGAGGACGCATTCGACAGGTTTTGGGGTGCCGGGTCTGCGCGCTGGACCCAACGGTTGGCCCGGAACTGGGTCGTCGTCCACGTACTTTTCCCCACGGTGACGGTCGTCGCCGGTCTCGCGCTCATGCTTGCGTGGACCGGGTGACGGTGCCTCACCGCTGATGACGCTTTGCATCCTCTCTGAATTCACCTGTCGTTCAGACCGTCGCAACTATGCATCGTTACTATCCGACGCGTGCAGCGATCGACCAACGGGTACTCGTCGGCGTGGCCTCCCACGAACGGCACTCCCATCAATGGCGATACCACCGACTGTGCAATCGACGGTGCGGACGAGGAGCGAGCAAGTCTGCAGGCTGAGCTAGCCGCTACCAAGGAACGCATCGTTCGGGCGCGGCACCGCGCCGAGGCACGCGAGGCCGAGGCGCGTGAAGCATTGCGAGCCGAGATTGCCTCGACCCGCGACATCCTCGCCGAGATCGAACGGCAATACCGTGAGGCCGTCTCGGCGATTCAAGCCACAGCGCGGGCTGAGGTCGAACGTGTCCTCGCCGAAGCCCGCTCGGTGGCGGCAGCCGACATGGTCTGGGCAGCCAGCGCTGAGAGGTTGCGGACACCCGATGTTACGTGAAGCTCCACTGGCTGTGTTCCCCTCGACCACTCCCGCCGCAGGGCTGCCGGCCCCGTCGGGTCACGTCGTTGGGCCCGTGTCGTGGGCCGCGCCGACCGGACCCCCCGTTGGCCTGCCGAACGTTGTCGATCTCGCGGCCGCGGGCGACGGGCCGGTCGTCGACCGTCGCACCGGCATCCGCATGTTTGATAGTCGCCGTCGTCGGGTGAATGATCCCGTCGAGCTGCCGCATCGAGCTGAGATAGCCCTGCTGACGCTGCAGCTACGCGCGTCCCTCCACGAAGCTGCTGCAGCCGAGGCGGAGGAAGCCGCTTGGGATCCGGACGTCGCGCTCACCCAGCTGCGGGCACGGCTGCAGCCGCTCGTCGAGGATCGCCGTCGAGCTCTCGATCAGGCAATCGAGGAGGCTCGTACCGAGGCCGACGCCGCTGTCGCAGCAGCACGCGCTGAAGTGTTTGCGGCCACCCCCGAGTCGTCGACGGTTGCCGACATCACCAAGCAAGTGTTGGTCACGTCAGACGATCGTGATCCATCATCGATGACCGTCGTCGTCGACCCCGACTCGTTCTCGCGAGCCTTCGCCGCTGCCTTCGCAGTGGCCTTCGCCGCTGTTCTCGACGAACGCTTCGCGGGGCTGGTCGGCGGCGCTCCGGCTGGGCCGGCGTGGCACGTTGCACCCGCACCCGTTCCAGCGAGGAAGTCGTTCTGGTCCGGCATGTGGCATGCCGATGTCTTCTTGTCGTTGGTCGCCATGCTGGTGGTGCTGGTGGTGCTCGTGGCGTGGTCGGTCTGAGACATGGAGTCGACCTGAGCCGTGGACACCACAACCACTGTCCTCCCGACGCAGATGAACAGCCCGGAGGCGACACCGCAGGCGATCGCCGGCAGTCGCGGCCGCGGTGACCGCGTCTTTCATGGCCTGACGCTGTCGAGCGGGCTCCTCGTGTTGTTGATCATGGTGGCGGTCGGCCTGTTCTTGTCTGTCGAGGCGACGCAGGCGTTCCGTGCGACGGGCTTCTCGTTCTTCACCACCTCCGAGTGGCAACCTGACCGAGGCGTGTTCGGCATCGCCGCGGTGCTCGCGTTCACGGTAGCGATCGCCTTCATCGCCGTCGTGATTGCCCTGCCGATCTCGATCGGCACCGCGTTGTTCATCACCGAGATTGCACCAACGTGGCTCCGGTCGACGCTCATTGCCATGGTCGACCTCATGGCAGCGGTGCCAAGTGTGGTCTATGGGCTCTGGGGGGCGAGACTGCTGCAGGGCCACATGATCGGGTTGTCTCGATGGCTCTCGACGTGGTTCGGATGGATCCCGTTCTTCGACGTGACGGGTTCCGACCCGAACAACCCATTGGCGAGCTCGACCGTCTACACCACGTCGACCTTCATCGCCGGCGCGGTGGTGTCGCTGATGGTGATGCCCATCCAGTGCTCGGTCATGCGCGAAGTCTTTTCTCAGGTCCCGCTCAGCGAACGCGAGGGCGCGTACGCACTCGGATCGACCCGCTGGGGGATGATTCGCGTCGTCGCCTTGCCTTTTGGTCGCGGCGGGATCATCGGAGGGACGATGCTCGGTCTCGGCCGGGCGCTCGGCGAGACGATCGCGGTCGTGCTGATCATCTCGCCCCGATTCGACTTCACCTTCCACGTGCTCGAGGCCGGGAGCAATTCGGTGTCGAGCTTGGTCGCGCTGCGCTACAACGAGGCTTCCGGATTCGGGTTGTCGGCACTGATGGCTGCAGGCCTCACCTTGTTCGCAATGACGCTCGTCGTCAACTTCATCGCGTCGTACTACGTGGCTCGGTCGCGTTCCGGAGCGAGCAGCGAAGCATGACGTCAACGTTTCTGACCGAGGCGCCGACAGGGCAGCCGCCCCCTGCGGCAACTGCGACGACGGTACTGCCCGGGCGCCTCGACCCCCGGACCCCGCCACCCGTGCGACGATCCATCGGACGAGTGTCGCGCCACGACATGTTCGTGCTGTTCGGTGCCGCGATCAGTGCTCTGTGCACGACGATGCTTCTCGTCGGCCGCCTCACTCCGTTGACGGGGAGGCTGGGTTTCGCGGTGGTGTATTTCGCGACGTTTCTCGGTATCTACGCGCTGCTCGTGTCGCTGACCGACAACGGGCCTGCTGTCGTGGACAAAGTCATGAGCGCGCTGCTGACAGCCGCGGCAGCGGTGGCCGGACTGGCGCTGACCTCGGTCGTGTTGTTCACCCTGTGGAAAGGGCGCTCTGCCCTCACGAAGTCGAATCTGTACCTCGAGGACATGAGCCTGGCCGGCCCGCTCGATCCACTCGATGTCGGCGGCATCGCCCATGCAATCGTCGGGACGCTGGTGATCATCTCGCTGTGTTTGCTCTTCACCGTCCCTCTCGGCTTGACCTGCGCGGTCTTCCTCAACGAGACACGGGGCCGGTTCACCGGTCTGGTGCGCACGGTCATCACCGCAATGACAGCGCTCCCCTCGATACTTGCTGGGCTGTTCATCTTCGCCACATGGATATTGATCCTTGGCAAGCAACGATCTGGCCTGGCCGCGGCTCTCGCTGTCAGCATCATGATGCTGCCGATCATCATCCGGTCGGCCGATGTGGTGTTGCGACTGGTGCCCGGAAACCTACGCGAAGCGTCGTCGGCGCTCGGCTCGTCTCAGTGGCGCACGGTCTGGCACGTCGTTCTGCCAACTGCGCGGTCGGGATTGTCGACGTCGGTCATCCTCGGCGTGGCTCGTGGCGTGGGTGAGACCGCGCCGGTTCTGTTGACCTCCGGGATCACCGCCACCATGAACGTCGACCCGTCGAAGAACGCGATGATGTCGCTTCCACTCGCCGTGTTCGAGTTCGTCCGTTCACCCCAGCCGGCGCTGGTCGCCCGAGGTTTCGCGACCGCTGCTGTCCTGATGATTCTGGTGCTCGTCCTCTTCGCCCTGGCCCGGTTCCTGGGCGGCCGACCCGCGGGCAGGCTCTCGAAGCGTCAGGCCAGAAAGCGCATCGCCCGGTCGGCTCGCGACCGCCAGCGCTTCGATGTCCGACTCGGCGCGGTGGATTCATGAGCTGTCTTCGGCCTGCCCGGCTGATCACGTTGGTCGGGATCGGTGTGCTCGTCGGCTCGCTGGTCGGACCTGGCCCACTTCCGAGCGCCTCAGCGACGGGTGGCTATCAGCGGATCTCCGGAGAAGGCTCGTCGTGGGCAGCAAACGCGATCGACGCGATGCGAGTCAACGTGCGCCAGTTCGGCATCACCATCGACTACAACCCCAGTGGGTCGACCTCGGGACGGAAGAACTTCCTGAACGGAACCGTCGACTTCGCTGCCAGCGACATCCCGTTCCAGTTCCAACCCGAAGACGGCTCGGCGCCGGAGAACCCGGCACCGGGTAGTTACGCCTACATGCCGGTGACCGCCGGCGGCACGGCGTTCATGTACAACCTGTTGATCAACGGCCAGCGGGTCACCAACCTGCGGCTCTCCGGCGAGAACGTCGTCAAGATCTTCACCGGCGTCATCACGATGTGGAACGACCACGCGTTGCAAGCTGACAACCCCGGCATCACGTTGCCGGGCCGACCGGTCGTCCCGGTCGTTCGTTCCGACGGTTCGGGCTCGACCGCCCAGTTCACGACGTGGATGATCAACCAGCATGCCGGCTTGTGGAACGACTATTGCCAGCGATCGGGTCGGGCCCCGACGTGTGGCGAAACGTCGTTCTATCCGACCATCGGGGGCATGATCGCCCAGTCGGGCGACGTCGGTATCGCCGGATACGTCAGCCAGAGCTTCGCCGAGGGGGCGATCGGTTACGTCAACTACTCGTATGCCCTAGGAGTGCAATTCCCGGTCGCCAAGGTGCTCAACGCCGCAGGCTTCTTCACCGAGCCCACTCCCGAGAACGTCGCTGTCTCGCTGCTGCAGGCGCGCATCAACCAGGACGCAAGCAACCCGGCCGTGTACCTGACGCAACAGCTCGAGGGCGTGTATACCGACGCCGATCCGAGGAACTATCAGCTTTCGTCGTACTCGTACTTCATTTTGCCGACGACGATCGGCGGACAGTTCAATGAGGCGAAGGGCAGGACACTTGGAGCCTTCGCCTACTACGCCATGTGTCAAGCGCAGCAACAGTCGGCGTCGCTCGGCTACTCGCCGATGCCGATCAACCTGGTCGAGGCCAGCTTCGAGCAGATCCGCAAGATCCCGGGCGCTGTGGTGCAGGACATCAACATCGCGAGCTGCAAGAACCCGACATTCTCAGCCGACGGCACGAACGAACTGGCGAACAATGCGCCCCAGCCCCAGGAGTGCGACCGGGAGGGCCTCACCCAATGTGCCACCGGAACAGGTGGCTTGGCGAACCAGCCAACTGATACCGCTGCACCTGCTGCCCCTGGAGGAAACACGGACAGTGGCACCGACAGTAGTTCCGGCGCTGTTTCCGGAGTCGGTGACACGGGTGCTGCTGCTGGCCCGGGTGACGATAGTGGTGCCGCTGCATCTTCTGGTACTGGTGCCGCCGCTACGGGTAGCGGGTCTGGAACAGGTACCGGCACTGGCAACGGTTCTGGTACCGGTGCTGCGGCGAGTACCGTCGATGCCGCCGGCAATCCGGTCGTTGACGATGGCGCGGCCACCGACACGCTGGGCGACGCGACGAGACAATTGTGCGACCCCGATACCGGGCTGTGCGCGGTTCTTGTCGCCTCCGGGGACGATCAGACGAGCAACCAGCCCGCCGCTACGCAGCAGGTCGGCGCGGTCTCACCCGTCACGCTCCCTCAGCTCAACGGCCCAGGCTCAGTGATCCTCATGATCCTGGTCGTGCTCTTCACGCTCGGTCTGGTGCTGGCTCCGGCGGCGGCGTGGAGACATTTCTCGAGGACGAACCGAGCTGGCGAGATGTCAGCATGAGCGCCGCTACCCGCATCGCCCGCAGTTGGTTGGTCGGTCCGTTGGCGATCGCTGCGATCGCTGCGATCGCCGCGTCGGGTGTTGCCGCTGCCCCCGTGCCGGGTGGCCAAGGTACCGACACATCGCTACCTGCGACGGGCTCGCTGGTCACCATCAACGGACGGGGTGCCTTCACCAGCCTGGCCATCACCGTCAACCAGACCAACGCCCTCACGAATCAGGCGGTGTCGATCACGTGGACCGGCGGCACGCCGACCCAATCGGGCGCCGGTCGATTCGACGGCCACTACCTCCAGGTCATGCAATGTTGGGGCGACGACGACGGCACGGTGCCGGAAAATCCTGGTCCCCCTCCTGAACAATGCGTGCAGGGCGCCGTCGCTGGAACCTTCGGCGGGGTTGCGGCCGGGCGCTTCCCCGGCGGACTCGCTCTCACTCGCATCATCAGCAGGTCGACGTGGCCGAACTTCGACGCGTCACTCGGCGTCTTCGACGATCGGACGGGGCAAGTGTGGCGTCCATTCCGGGCCGTCGATGGCACCGAGATCGGCGTCCACGAGGACCCGACGTTCGTCCCATTCGTGGTCGGCGGGAGCTTCTGGCTCAATCCGTACTTCGACATCGTGAAGACCAACGAGATCGGCGGTGCCGTCACCGGCCGCGACGGTCGGGGCGCCGAGCTGTTCGAAGTGCTCACCGGCGTGCAATCTTCTGGCCTCGGCTGCGGGCAACGCACACAGCCGGTCGCCGGCGGCGGGCGGAAGGTCCCCAAGTGTTGGATCGTCGTCGTTCCCAGGGGAGCGCCTGCCGACGAGAACGTCGGTACTCCATTCGAGGCCAATGCCGACCAGATCGGCGTCTACACCTCGCCTCTGTCTCCGGCGGCTTGGCAGCAGCGGATCGCGATCCCGATCGAGTTCAACCCGGTCGATTCGCCCTGCTCGCTCGCCGACGTGGAGCGGCGTGTCGCCGGGAGTGAACTTGCCCAGCCGGCGGTGTCGAGCTGGCAGCCGGCGCTGTGCGCCGGCGGCGCGTTGCCGCCGTACTCGTACGCGCCGCTCGGCGACGCCGCGGCTCGCCAGTTGTTGACAAATCCGGTCGCCGGTGCACCGGGGATGATCGTCGTTTCGCGTCCGATCCCGGCGACTGCCGTCAATCCGGCCAAGCCGGTCGTCTATGCACCGCTCAGTGTGTCGGGCCTGGTCATCGGCATGAACGTCGAGCGCAGCCCGCGATTCGACGCTCCCGAGGCGGCGCAGCTGCTGTCAGGTGTGCGCGTCGCCGAGCTCAATCTGACGCCGCGCCTGGTGGCCAAGCTGCTCACCCAGTCGTACAGCCGCCAGGTCACGATCATCCAACCGCCCAACTATGAGTGGATCGTGAACAATCCAACGCATCTCGGCGTGGACCCCGACTTCCTCCAGTTCAACCCCGAGTTCGAGCAACTCGAGATATTCGAGAGTCGGAACTTCAGTGGCCTTCAGTTGCCTGCCGGAAACTCCGACGCCGCCCGGCAGGTTTGGGATTGGGTGCTTTCCGATCCCGAGGCGCGGGCCTGGCTCGAGGGCGGAGCAGACGCGTGGGGTATGCGGGTGAATCCCGTGTACGCCACGGTCGCTACAGTCAATCCGTCAGGGATCGCGTTCGGGGATCCCCTGCCGTCTTCGTTTCCAAAGGCCGATCCCAACTGTTACCAGGCGCCGCCCAGGGGGATCAACAACTCGATCGTGCCTCCACTGCTGTGCGGCACCGATTGGATGCCGTACGCCCGGGGCTTTGCCGATGCCGCCGTGATCACCAGGAAAGCCTTCGACGGCGCGCGGATCTCGGAGAACCCGTACGCACAGTCCGCGAGTGAGGTCTGGTCCAGGGGACTCCCACAAATACTTGGCCGTAAGGCAATCCTGTCAGTCACCGATACCACTTCTGCAGCCCAGTACGGGATCCAGATGGCTCGACTCAGCAGGGCGGGCGACGATGGCCCAGATCGTGCCTTCATCGCAGCCAACGCCGCCAGCCTCCAGGCCGGTGTGGCGTCGATGGAGCCGGGCGACAATCCGGACGTGCTCGAACCGAGTCCTACCACGCAATCGCCCAACGCCTATCCGCTCACGACGATGACGTACGCGGCGATTTCACCGCTCGCCATCGACGATCAGGCACGCGACGAATACGCGGCCTTCATCGAGTACGCGGCTGGAGCTGGACAGGTGCCCGGACCTGCGTTCGGCCAGCTGCCAAACGGATACCTGCCGCTACCTGCAGCCCTGCGGACCCAGGCGGCGTCAGCAGCGAATCTGGTCCGCGACATGCTCCCAGCACCCGTTGCGCCGGTCACCGCAACGACCACGCAGCCGACCACGACCACCGAGCAGGCCGCGGCAGCCGAGCAGGCCGCGGCCGTGCAGCCGACCACGACCCGTCGGGCGACGACATCGCGTCCGACCGCACAGCCGGACGCAGCCATCGAAACCCCCGCCGCCACCGAATCGTCGTCGCCAACCGAACCGCTTGCCACCACTGATCTAACGGATGACATCGAACCGGCGGCGCTCCCCGAGGTCGACGAGCCCGAGTCATCTGGCTCCACTCTGCTCACGCCGATCCTGTCAATGAGTCGCAGCCGTTTCGCGGTTCCTGGCATCGGGGTGATGGCCATGGCGTCGGCGCTCGGCGCGCTCGAGATCACGAAGCGTCCCCGCCGGTCACTTTTCAGTGACATCGGTGACTCCGACCCGGTCGGCGACGATTGACGTGCGGCATCTCTTCTACGCCCGCTCGGGCGGCCGACGCCGCGGTGTGCTGCTGGCTCTCGCGCTGTTCTCGGTGTGCCCCGCCGTGTTGACCTTCGGCTCGACAGCCGATGCCAGTGTCGGCGCCCCCGTGGATGCCGGGGATGTCGTTGTCGTTGCAGCCAATCAAGAGAAGCAGGTCTTCGACGGAGACAGCAACACCCCCTTCAGTCTTCGCCTTCCTGCTGGTGCCTCGTGCCCAGGTGACAGTGCCAACGATGACTGGCGAGTCCAGAGTTTCGTCATCCCTGCCGACTTGGACCCGGGCGCGCTGACGTACGGCGCCCTTCGACCGAGAGGTGACAACCTCCATGCGCTGTACGGCGCTGATACGAGGCCGTTCATCCAAGTTCTCACGGGGCAGAACAGCGGGCCGGGCGAACCGGGCCTGATCGTCGGTGTCCCGCCACTCAGCTTCGCCGTGTTCCCTGCCGGCATGCTGCCAGCAGGTCCCTATCGCATCGGGATCGCGTGCACATGGTTCGAGAAGACGGCGATGTACTGGGACACAGAACTCGTCCTGAGCGCCGATCCCGATGTTGAGCCAGGTCAGTTTCGTTGGCATGTTGCCAACGACCCCGCAGCCGCGCTCGCCGATGATTCGAACAGCTCATGGGCAAAGGGCATCGCCGCAGTCACCCTCGTAGCTGCGATCGCTGCAATCGCCGTCATCATCACCATCGCTACGCGTCGGCGCAACGTCTCGCAGCACAGGACCGCTTACAAGGAGCACAGATGAACATTCTCGGACCGAAGCTGCGCCGAGTTGCCTGCGCCGCAGCCGTAGTCGGCGCTGGCGTGAGCTTCGCGACACTGCTCGCCGAGGTCGGCAACGCGCTCCCTGCGGGAACCCAGCCTGCTGGCTCGATCAACATGACCCCGGCATCGGGCGACAGTGGCACGACGTTCGCCCTGAGCTTCGCCGCGCCACCGCAGTTCTGCCCCGGTGACAACACTGCGAGCTACACGTGGGGCACGTTCATCACACCGATCACCAACGACCCGGCGCCGATGACGTTCACGGTCTCCGGCTCTCCCATCGGTTCTCCTGCTGCCAGTACGGTGTCTCTTCGCAATCCTGCCGGTACCCAGCTCCGGGCCTTGATCCCAGGTCTGGGCGACGGCCTCATCGTCGGTCCCGCTTCGGTGAGCTTCCAGAGCATTGCCTTCGCGACTCTGCCGGCTGGTGACTACTGGATCGGGATCGCCTGCGTCCTACCGGACGGAGGCGGTGTCGTGCAGAACACACGGTTCTGGACGAAGGCGATCACGATCACCAGTACGGCCGGTGCCGGGCCGAACAACTTCACCTTCGCCGCGGCCACCCCACCGACGACCACCACGACCACAACAACGACCACGACGTCGACGACCACGACCACGCTGCCCGGCGCGACCACCACGTCGACGACCACGACCACGTTGCCCGGCGCGACCACGACGTCGACGACCACAACGACAGCCGGATCGAGTACGACCTCGACAACGTTGTTCCGCTCAGTGGCGAGTTCGGCCGGCTCAGGCACCGGCTCAGGCACCGTGCTTGCCAACACCGGGTCGTCGCCAGTGAGGATTCTCGTCTGGGCGGTCCTGCTCATCACATTCGGCCGGATGGCAGTGTTGCTCGCCCGGCCGCTCAAGGTGCTGCCGGCCGTCAGGTCATGACTGCCGCCGCTGCGATGAGGTGGCCACGAGCGCGACGATGGCCGTTGCCGCGTCCGCGACTGCTCAAGGCACACGCCGCATCAACCGACCTCGTCATTCCACCGCTGAGTCCTCGGATGCAGTTGGTGCGCGCCGCGCTGGTGATGGCCGTCGTTCTGTCCGTGACGCTGTTGCTCCAGCTGATCCTGGTCAGCAGGCTGCAACAGTCGGCGGCCCAGCAGCGGGCGTTCGACAGCTTCCGGGCCGACCTCGCCCGTGGCACTGCCCCGATCGGACCCACCGACGACGAAGGGCGCGAGCTCAGAGCCGGAACTCCGGTTGCGTATCTCGAGATCCCCGCCATCGGCCTCGAGCAGGTGATCGCTGAGTCGACCACCGCGGCCGTGCTGTTCACCGGTCCGGGGCACCGGCGCGACACGCCGCTGCCGGGCCAGATCGGCGCCAGTGTCGTGTACGGCCGTCGGGCATCGTTCGGCGGGCCGTTTGCCCGCATCGACGAGCTCACCGAGGGCGACACGATTCGGGTCACCACGGGTCAAGGACAGTTCACCTACCGAGTTCTGGGTGTACGCCGCCAGGGTGATCCCGTACCCGAAGCGCTGGCACCGGGGAAGGCGCGCTTGTCGCTGGCCACCGCCGACGGGCGGCCATTTCTTCCTGACGGGGTGCTGCGGGTCGACGCCGACCTCGAAAGCGAAGCCGTCGTCGGGCCGGCGCGGCTCGTCACGGCCGCCACTCTGCCCGCAGAGGAGCAGATCATGGCCGGCGACGCTCGAACTCTGTGGGCGCTCGCCCTGTGGCTCCAGGCGCTCATCGTTCTCGCGATCGTTGCAGTGTGGGCCTGGCACCGCTGGGGCAAGGCCCAGGCGTGGGTCGTGTTTCTGCCCCCGCTCCTTCTTGTCGGCCTGTCGGCCTCTGGCGAGGTCGCCCGTCTGTTGCCGAACCTGTCGTGACCGACGCACAGTGGGCTGCGATCTTCGAGCCGGTGACGACGGGCAGCACTGGGGAACGCGCCGAGGTTGAGCTCGGCGCGTTCCCTGGCGCGTCGGTTGTGCAACTTGTTGCCGGCGTCGCTGACCAGCCCGACGCGATGGTGTCGAACTTGCACCCCGCCAAGGTCACTGTCACCGACAGACGCGTTGTCGCGGTCGACGGCGTGTTGGACTGGTCGTGGCTGCTTGACGATCTCGAGGCGGTGATCCATGGTGTCGATGCTCCGTGGACGATCTTGGTTGTCCCCGGCATCGCGGACTTCGGTGTGGAAGTTCGCGCCGAGCACGTTGCCGAGTTCCGTTCGTTGCTGCCACGTCGTGGCCGACGCCAGGATCGCCACGACCATCCGTCGGCCACCCCCTGGCCGGCACCGCTGGTCCCCGTCGCGGCGGAGCCAGTTCCTATGGTCGATCAGCCGACGATCGAGCAGCCGACGGTCGAGCACGGCCAGGGCAATGTGCAACTCCGCGAACGGCCAGCGCACGTTCGTGGTGTGGTGCAGTCGCCGCTCGCAGGGCTCGATGCCCGCAGTATCTCTGCCTGGTTCGGATCTCACCAGGTTCTTGACCGCGTCTCATTGGAGATGGCGGCTGGCCAGGTCACGGCTCTCATCGGTCCCTCAGGATGCGGCAAGTCGACGTTTCTGCGGATTCTCAACCGAATGCACGAGATGGTTCCGTCGGCGGCGATGGCAGGTGAGGTGATGCTCGACGGCCACGACATCTACGATCCGTCTCGCAAGCTGACAGACGCCCGTCGAGAGATCGGCATGGTGTTCCAGAAGCCGAACCCATTCCCGGCGATGTCGATCTACGACAACGTGGTCGCCAGCCTTCGCGTGACTGGCGTCAAAGCCAGCACCGAGGTCAAGGACGACCTCGTCGAGTCGTGCCTGACCAAGGCTGGGCTGTGGACCGAGGTCCGTGATCGGCTCCGCCAACCTGGTGGCGGGTTGTCTGGCGGTCAACAGCAGCGGCTGTGCATCGCCCGGGCTTTGGCGATCCGGCCACGAGTGCTGTTGATGGATGAACCGTGTTCAGCGCTCGACCCGACCTCGACACGCCGGATCGAGCAGACCGTGATGGAACTGGTGTCCGAGGTGACCATCGTGATCGTTACCCACAACATGCAGCAGGCCGCGCGAGTGTCGGATCGCTGCGCCTTCTTCCTTGCCGAGCAGGGCACGCCGGGCGTGATCGTTGAGCACGGTCCGACCGCAGCAATGTTTGGTTCGCCGCAGGACTCGCGCACCGAAGACTACGTCAATGGTCGTTTCGGATAGCGGCCGGTTGTCCTCCAGATGAACTCCTGACGAACTCGCCTTCTGCTTCATCTGCGGGCCATGTTGCGGACACTTTGCCCTGTCACATTTCCGTGGCGGGCCGGTATCGAGCCTGCTGCCCCTAGGCCGTGTGGCCCAGTGCAAGTCCCGAAAGGAACCGACAACCAACCATGTCAACACTCAGCAAAAGACTCGGTGCCGGGGCGATGACCATAGCGCTCGCCGCCGGCATCGTCGCTAGCTCATCCGCCTATGCCGACCCCCAGCAATACAAAGCCTTGATCGGCTTCGGTTCCGACACCACACAAGACGTCATGAATGCCCTCGCGGGTTACAGCGGCGGCAACAACTACCCGCCGGTGCAGGGCTTCGGGGACGTGCAGCTCGCCTCGTGGGACGCGTTCCCCGCCAACGAGTGCATCGTGACCAAGGTCGGGGCACCAACGATCCTTCGCCCGAACGGCTCGACCAACGGACGCCGGGTTCTCAGCCGAGCGTTCGGTGGCGGTACGTGGGCCGGCGGCGTCTGTGGAACTCGCGTCATGACCGGGCTCGTCGACTTTGCCCGCTCCTCGGCTGGTCCAGCGAGTGCGGGCACCGTGTTGACGTACATTCCGTTCGGTCGCGACGCTCTCAGCTTCGGGTACAACAAGCCATCGGGCTCCCCGGTCACCAGCCTCACCCCTGCCCAGCTGACGTCGCTGTTGCTCACCGGTCCTCAGTTGATCAGCGGCACGGTCATCATCCCGTGCGGTATCCAGACCGGCTCCGGTACGTACGCGTCGTGGAACACCGCGCTCGGCATCTCGACGACAGCCGGCTCCGACACTGGCACAGCCTTCTGCAACACGGGCCTGGCCATCGGTGGTCTCCCCGACGCAGGTGGACGACTGCAGGAGAGCAACGGACCCGAGTTGACGATCAAGGCCAACTCGCTGGCGACCACGTCCGACCCGATCTGCGACGGTGTGGCCGCTGGACCGGCAGTCCCGTGCACGAACGCACAGGTGATCGTCGGCTTCTCGGCCAGCCAGTTCATCGCTCGGTCCAACAACGTCGCTGCCCCCAACCCGGGTCCTGGCGTCGGTCTCGGTGCCATCAACGGCGTTGTCGCCACGAACGGTACGGCACCCTCATTGACGCCCAACGCGACCTTCTATGCCAACGCGACCTTCGGTCGGGATGTCTACAACGTCTTGGCGACCGAAGTCGTCGCAGACATCGGCAACCAACAGATCCAGAGCATGTTCGTGGGTCCCACGTCCGCCGTCTGCTCCGCCTCGGCGACGATCCAGACGTTCGGCTTCCTCGCGCTCGGTGCGGCCTGCGGCAGCACGACCCTCACCGGCCCGTTCGTTGCATGACGTCCAGCCAAACCCACGCCTTCTCAACCCTGAACACACATCGAAAGGACCAACTCACATGAAACTCAAACTGAAAAGGCTCACAAGAGCCATCGCGGGGGTGGCGGCCATGGCCGTCATCGCCCCCCTCGTTCCGCTCGGAGGTAGTGCTCAGGCACTGCCTCCGGGCACCCCTGCAGCGGGTGGGATCAACCTGACCCCGTCGTCGGGTGACAGCAGCACGCCCTTCGCGATCGCCTTCGCCGCTCCACCGCAGAACTGCCCCGGTGACAACACACTTGGGTACACCTGGGGGACGTTCCTCACCCCGCTCAGCAACGACCCTGCACCGATGACGTACACCGCCAGCGGCTCACCGATCGGCGTTCCCGCTGCCAGTACTGTCTCGCTGCGCAACCCTGCCGGTACACAGATCCGAGGCATTGCCCCAGGTCTCGGTGACGGCTTGGTCGTCGCACCGGCGTCGTTGAGCTTCCAGAGCGTTGCGTTCGGCACACTGCCCGCTGGCGCGTACAACATCGGCATTGCCTGCGTTCTGCCGGACGGCGCTGCCATCCCGCAGACCGTCAGGTTCTGGTCGACGACGCTGACCATCACCGCCTCGGTGGGTGCTGGACCGAACAACTTCACGTGGTCGGTCGGCACCGTGCCAGCGGCACCTGCCATCACGACGGTCACCCCCGGCAACGCCACCCTCGCCGTGACGTTCACCCACGCCGCGTCGACACCGCCGACCACCGGTTACACGGTGTCGGCTCTGCCGCCTTCGGGACCCGCTGTCACAGCGACAGGCGGCGCTTCGCCGATCACGGTGTCCGGACTCACCAACGGCACCGTGTACAGCGTCACGGTCACGGCGACGAACACCGTTGGAACCAGTGCTCCGTCCACAGCAGTCGCCGGCACGCCGTCTCTAGCGGCCCAGCCGCCGGTGACGAACCTGGTTGCGAGCCCCGGAGCCGCGGGAACCGCGGTACTCAGTTGGAACGCGCCAGCCGGCTCGGCAACTCCAACCGGGTACACGGTCGGTGTCAGCCCGACGGTTCCCGGCGCACCGTTCACCACGTCGGCGAGCCCCTTCACGGTGAGCGGCCTCGCTGCAGGAACGACCTACACGTTCACGGTGACGGCGACGTATGCCGCACCGGACACGGGTACCCCCGCTTCGGTGACGTTCATCGCAGTCGGTGCACAGGTGATCATCCAAGACATCACGGCGGTCCGTCCCGCGGGCGCCCTGATCCTCACCCAGCGGTGCGGCGTTTACGGCGCGCTCAATGGGGTGTCACTCAACGGTATCCCCGGATTCGAGGCAGGCTTCAGTGCTGCATTGGCGTCCGTTGACACCGTTGGCACTGCGCCGACGACCGGAGCGAGCCCGGGTGGACCTGCCGACCCGCAGTTCCCCAACTACCCGTTCCCGGCGCCTGCGTCGTACCCAACTCATTGCAACGTCGACCTCGGGACCGGCTCGTTCGTCACCACCGGAACGCTCGCTGGTCAGTACTACGCGGCCAATGGCCGGCTCAACCAGGTGACCGTTTCCGACAACCGTGACGCCAGTTTCGGCGGCTGGACGGTCAACGGCACGATGAGCAACTTTGTCAACGGTTCGAACACCTTCAGTGGCGACAACCTCGGCTGGATTCCACAGGTTGCGAGCAGCACACCGGGCCAGACCGTGACCGCTGGTGCAGGCGTCAACCCGCTGACAGCCTCCGGACTCGCTGGTGGGAGGACGCTGGCATCGGCTCCCGCCGGTGCTGCCACGGGCATCGCCAAGCTTGATGCTCGTCTCCTGCTGTTGATCCCTGTCAGCGCTGCCACCGGTACCTACACCGGAACGCTGACGCTCTCGGCCATCTGAGCCACAGAAGAAAACAACATCATCAACACCGAGTCGGTGGTATGGGCCAGCAGCGGCTGGCCCATACCACCCTCGGCGTTCCCGACCGCAAAGGTATTGACCAACGTATGAACACCAGGCGACGTCTCGTCCAGTGGGCCACCGTGACGGTGGCCTGTCTCGCGTCTGCGGTGCCTTCGCACGGCGCGGGCGCCACCGCTCCGTCGACATCCACTGTGCCGGCCACGCCCAATACACAGCAGCCTCCGGACGACCAGAACCAACCACTGATCGAGGAGAGCTGGGCCCTGACCCCCGCCGCATCCGACGATCCCGACGCGGCGGGCAACCGCTCCGAACTGAGCTACCTTGTTGACCCAGGCGCTGTGATCCACGATGCGGTGACCGTGTTCAACTTCGGCAACGTGCAGGAGAACTTCCGCGTCTATGCGACCGACGCCTTCAACAACGACGAAGGCCAGTTCGACCTGCTCCCAGCGGACAAGCAGCCCACCGACGTCGGCACCTGGGTCACGTTCCCGCAGGAGGGGATCACGGTGCCGCCTGGCAAGCAGGCAACCATTCCGATCACCATCACGATCCCGGTTGACGCCCGGGCCGGCGATCACGCCGGCGCGATCGTTGCGTCCAGCCCGACTTCGGGCACCGACGACGCTGGCAACGTCGTGACCTTCGATCGCCGCACCGGCTCGCGGGTGTACATCCGTGTCAACGGACCGCTGACTGCCGACCTAGCCGTGGCCGATGTCGAGACGACGTATGACCACGCGGTCAACCCGTTCGGTGGGACAGCGCATGTGAAGTATCGCATCGAAAACCGGGGCAATGTTCGCCTGACTGGTGCCGTGACTCTGTCGGTCGGCGGCCCGTTTGGGATCGGCGAGCAGAACGTCACGGTACCGGACCTCACTGAACTTCTCCCGGGCCAGGAAGTCACGCTGACCGCCGACATTCACGACGTACCCCAGTTGATGTTCGGTGTCACCAAGGTTCGGGTCGAGCCTGCGGATGCGACGGGTGTTGGCGCCACCACCTCCGAGAAGCGGGACGTCTCGTTCGTTCCACCTTTGGCGTTGTTGCTGTCGCTGCTGGCTCTGGTGTTTGGTTTGTTCGCGCGGCGCCGCATTCGACGACACCGTGAGGGCGATCCAGGCGCGCTGTCGGCGCTGGCTGTGGAGCAGCGACCCGATCGCGTCCTCGAGCAACAGCCAACATGACCGGAATCGTGCGGCATGGTGGACGGGTTGTGTTGCTGGCATTCGTGCTGAGCGCGCTCACCTTCCCTTTCGTGGTCCGAGCCGAGGCCTCCTCCATCAGTGGACCGGTCGTCTCTGTCGATCGCACCGACGTCTCTCCCGGCGAACGCCTCGTGGTGACGATCGATGGCTTCACTGCACGCGCCGTGACGATTGCGACCTGTGGCAACGAGGCCCGACGCGGTTCGTCCGATTGCAACATGATCGAGAGCAAGGGCGTCCGTGTCGGCGAAGCCGACACGCCGACAGTGACTCAGATCGGGGTGTTCGCGCCTCCCGTGGGGTGCCCATGTGTCATCCGCGTCTCGAGTCAGAACAACGACGAGGTCGCTGTCGCTCCCATCAACTTGATCGGACATCCGATCGGCCCTGTTGTCGGTGGACCACGTCTCGATGACCCACTCGTGGCCGTGTCGATCAGCGCCCGAGCAACGCCACACGGGTTGATGGGCTGGGTAGGGGCCAACCTCGGTGGCCGCGTCTCATACGAGGTCACAGTGACGGTGACGAACCTCACGACCGAGCCACTCCACCAACTGGAGTTGTTCGGGTCGGTCGGTCGCAGCGACGAGGACCAGCTGGCCACGTTCGCCCTCGAAGATTCCATCGAGATCGGGCCGGGTCAGACCTGGAAACAGGTCGTGCCGGCTGAGGTGCCGGCACCGTCGGTGAGCAGCATCGAATGGCAGGTCGTGGCGTCGAGAGCCGGCCCGACGATCATCGCGACGTCCACGACACGGCACCGCCCTGTGCTGCTCGTGATCCTGGCGATGGTACTGGTCGTCGATCTCTCGGTCCTCGTCATCCGCTACAGGATGCGGCGCCGTGCCGATCGCGAGTTGGCCGGTGATGGCGAGCTGAGTGAGGGTCCTATTGGACGACAGGCTGCAGCGCGTCGAGCCTTCGCAACTCGTCGGTAGCCACTTTGGAAACGAGCACCTCGATGTAGTCCTGTACACGGGCTCCCTCGAACTCCGTTGCCACGTTCGCGACGAGAAGCCGCACGAACTCGGTGTCGTACCTTCCGTTTGACTTGGCAACGAGAGTCTGCACAACTGGAGCCAGGCGCTCACTCAGTTCAACGGAACTCATGCAACCTCACTGGGGTAGGGGCTGGCAGACAAGCTGGCAGTTCCTTGGGAGACACCGGAAGGATAACAGTCGCACGAAGACGGACAAAAGGGGCCAATTGCGCTGCTGTACTGCGCCCTTGTGTACTCAATCCGGCTGGACACCACGATCCCAGGCGCGCAGTCGGCGCAGCAAGCTGCGCTTCTTGTCTTGATGGTGGTGCATTCGCGTCAGGATCGAGTCGAGGGCGCCGATGGCCTCGGAGATGTACGGGCCCTTGTTCAGCATGACGCACTCGGCTCGTTGAGACATCGCT
>JANOJI010000214.1:0-16127 GCA_031408175.1 Ilumatobacteraceae bacterium | reverse complement strand
TGTTCGGCCATCGCCGACTCGCCACCGAAGTACCGCGATGGTCCCTTGGCCAGGAACGAGAGCATCCCCGGTTCGGTGATCTCGACCCGTGGTATCAGCGCGGCGATTGCCGTGACAACACTCTCGAACCGGCGCGCATCGCCATCGGGATCGTGGGCGACCAGGCGGACGCGAGGACAGCATGCCTGTGCCTGACGACGCCGCTGACCGACCACGACGCCTTCTCGCCCTGCCGCGACCGAGTGGGCGATCACCCGGTTGCCATGCAACACCACGACCGGTTCATCGGCCTCGGCCTGCGCGGCAACGACCGCCCAGTTCGGGCACCACAACACACCGAGACGGGGAATCACTACCGCAGGTTAGCGAACACGTGTTCGTTTGACAAGGGTGTGTGCGGGTGATCTACACAGTGATCGCGGTGATCATCCCGTCGATCACGCTATGCATGGGACCAGGATCATCGCCATCGGCAATAGCCGTCGCGGCCTCGTGCAGCACGGCCATCACCACCAGTGCCAACGCATCGACGGGGCCGATCTTCAAACGCCCGGCAGCGTCAACGCCTCGCAATGCCTCACGCACCATCCCCAGCCCGTATTGCTCGGAGAGCCTGCGCCGCACTTCTACGGGCAGCACTGCGGGCGCATCGAGCAGCACGATGCGGCGCACCTCGCCGGTTGCCGCGGCCTCGAGGAACGCTCGGGATCCCAACCGGAGCTGCTCGATCGGATCGCGGCTGGCCATCGCACTCGTGGCGATCGCGTCGCACAGTTCTCGCTCGACCACCTCGAAGACCGCCTGGAACAGGGCCTCTTTCGAGTTGAAGTGGTGATACATCGCGCCGCGTGTCATCCCGGCACGTTCGACGATCTCCTCGCGGCCTGCCGCGGCGTAGCCCCGCTCTGCGAACAGCACTCGTGCCGCGTCGATCAGTGCACCACGGGTTCGCTCGCGGCGTTGTGCCTGTGTGCGTGCGCCGGTCGTTGTGCCACCCGCTGTGACACTCGTCGTCTGGCCCGACTGTCTCTTGACGATCATCGCCTCCTGTGTAAACATGCGTGCAGCCCGCATGTATCTTCACGATACATGCCAACCGACAGGAGCACCAGCATGGCACTCTCCCGCACCGAGATCAGCGACGGTCTCGTCGACGAACTTCACGCCTTCTCGCAGCTCGTGCGGTCGCTTTCCCAAGCGGAACTCGACGCACCGAGTCGATGTGCAGGATGGACCGTCGGCGACGTTGCCCGTCATGTGATCGGGTCCATGGCCGACGTCACGGCCGGCCGCCTCGATGGGCTCGGCACCCCCGAAGTCACGGCCCGCGAAGTCGCCGAGCGCGCCGGCCACACCGCCGACCAACTCGCCGACGAATGCGCCAGCGTCGCCAAGGCAAGCGCTGGCCTGCTGGGAATCTTCGACGACACCGCGTGGGGTGGGCCAGCGGGTGGTGGCTACGACGGCACCTTGGATGAGGGCGTCGAGGCGTTGTGGTACGACACGTGGCTGCATGGCGACGACATCCGCAGTGCGATTGGCCGGCCCTCCGAACTCGGCAGCGGCCTGGGCTGTGCGCTGTCGCATGTCGACATCGAGCTCAAGAAGTTGGCATGACCGACGGCGTGCCTTCGGTCGACGACCCGAAGGCGCTCGCATTCATCCTCGCCGCCACCGGCCGAATCGACTCAGTGTCGTTCGGGCCCCAAGCACCCACCAACCTCTACGCGGTCACCTGATGCCGAAGTTCTCGTGGAGGCGCGGCAGACGCGGCAACGATTCCACCGCAGGCATCGGGTAGCCACATGGTTGCTCGCCGGGGTCGGGGAATACGCCTGCCACTCAACTCGACCAGCACTCGCCGGCCCGTCGCCACACCGTGACCGTCGCCGAGCCCGACCCACTGGTCGTCATCGGCGGTCAGTTGCAGATCGGCGCCGAGCGCCGGCACCCCCACCGTGAGCAACACCACGCCGCGCGTCTGCACCCTGGCCTGCAGCCTGCGCACTGCACCACGAGCAAGTCGACCGGCCCGCTGGCCGACCAGGATCACGTCGAACCCGTCGATCATCGCTGCCAGCACATCGACCCACGGAGGGTCACCGTTGACCATCACCAGCCGCTGCAACTCCACCCCCATTTCGGCGGCGGCGCGCAGACCCAGTTCAGGTAGGCCGATCACACCCACCCAGGCCCCCTCGCGAGATGGCGCCGCGGCCAGTGCCAGAGCCAGCGACACCCCTGCCCGGCCGTTACACGCCACGGTGGAACCACGTTGCAGCACCGGCAGGAGATCGACGAGTGATTCGTGAACCGGCAACGTGCGTTCGCTGGCAGGGACAGCCGTGAGCGAAGGGAAGCGTTCAGCGAGCGACGACACCTGTTGCAGTCTATCGAACAGGTGTTCGTTCTACAAAACTGGCCTCAGAAACCTCAGAGATTGGTCGTGACCGACTCTCGGGTCTCTGACAACAGTTCTGCCATCGGCTCGGGGACATCCCCGATCCCACTCTCGCCGATCGCGTACACCTCACCGAGACGTTCCGACGGCATCGGTCTGGCGATCAGGAAACCCTGCGCATACCGGCAATTCAGGGCGCGCAGCATGTCGAGATGGCTCGGCTCCTCGATGCCCTCGCCGACGGTCTCCATCCCCAGGTTGGCAGCCATTTCGATCAGGCCGCTCAGCACCGTCGAATCGTGTTCGAGACTGCTGACCACAAAGCTGCGATCAAGCTTGACGATGTCGACGGGGAACGCTCGCAGATGTTGCAACGATCGGTACCCGGCGCCAAAGTCGTCGAGGGCGATGCGCACCCCATGCGTACGCAACTCGCACAGCGTGATCGCCGCCGAATCGATGTCACCGATCACCGCCGACTCGGTCAGTTCGAGTATCAGTCGCGACGGGGCAAGGCCCGAGCTTTCGAGCGCACGCTGCACGTCGTCGACCAGACCCGGATCGCGCAACTGCACCGCTGACACATTGACCGCCATCTCCAATCCCTCGGGCCGAGGGTCGAGTTCGACCGCACGACGGCATGCCTCCATCAACACCCAGCGACCAATGGGGATGATCAATTCGGTCTCTTCCGCCAGAGGGATGAACTGCATCGGCTCGACGCGCCCACGGCGAGGGTGATCCCATCGCAGCAGCGCCTCGACACCGACGGGCCGACCCGAGTCGACCTCGATGATCGGCTGGTAGTGCAGCACGAACTCGTTGCGCACCAATGCCTCGGCCAGGTCGACGCGCATCTCCAACCGATCCATCATGTCTTGACGCATGCCGAGCTGAAAAACCTCGTGGTGACCCTTGCCCGATTGCTTGGCCAGGTACATGGCGATGTCAGCGTCGCGCAGCAATGCCTCGACCGAACTGTCGTGGCTGCTGTGGGCGATACCGACGGAGACGTTCGAGTGCACGGTGTGCACGGCCGGACCAGCGGGAAGCGCGATCGGCTGGCGGATTGCCGACAGTGCCCGCTGCGCAACCGCGCCGCCGGTGGCCACATCGGGACCGCAGACCAGCATGGCGAACTCGTCGCCACCGAGACGGGCAACCGCATCACCGGGGCGGAGCAGACCCGACAGCCGTTCGCCGACCACCTGCAACACCACATCGCCTGCCGGATGGCCGAGGCCGTCGTTGACAAGCTTGAAATCGTCGAGATCGAGGCACAACACGGCGACAGGCACGCCGCTCGACAACGCTCGCTCGACCTGCTCGCTGAACAGTGTGCGGTTGCCAAGGCCGGTCAGCGCGTCGTGCGTGGCCTCGTGCAGCAGCAACGTGCGGCTCGATTCCAACTCCCTGGCCATCACCACGAGGCGAAGGACCACGAGGCCGAACAACACCACGGTTCCGCCGAGTAGCACGGGCAGTTGCAGGCTCGCGCCGGCTGCCGAACGGGCAGCGATCGTCAACGGTGCGGCCATCGTCACCAACGACAGCAGAATGATTCGGCGCGGGGAGAGACTCGGCGTCGACCGGCTGGGCGCGGCGGCGATCTCACCCACCCGCGGATGCAGCAACACCGCAACGATCAAGGCATAGCTGATCCACCACCCGAAGTCGATGGGATCGCGTTCGGTGTAGACCCCGTACAGCGACTGATAGAGGTAGCCGAGATCGGAGACCAGTAAGGCAACCAAGGCAACGGCCACGATCCAATATGGTGCCTGGCGCCGCACTTGGCGCACGGCCAACTGGGCGCCGATCGCGATCAGCAACAGGTCCCCCGCAGGGTACGCGACGCTGATCAAGCGTTCGAAGACCGGCAGTGTGTTGTCCAACGCCGTCGGTGCGACGAAGAAGACCCACAGCAGCACGCCCATGCTGGTGGCGACGATGAACCCGTCGATCACGCCGCCGGCATCGCCTGACGTGCCGCGAGAACGCAGCAACATGACCAGGCCAACAGCGATGAACGGATATCCGGCGACGTAGAAGATGTCGCCGACGTTCGGGTAGGCCTCGCTGTGGAAGACGTGCTCGAGCAACGCGAAGAACACATCACCGATCAGGAAACATGCTTGCCCGCCCAGGATCACGGTCCACGCGGCACGATGGCGATCCAGCCGCGAGACAGCGACGAAACCGAACGCGAGCATGCCTGCGACGAAGACATCCCAGTACACCGCGGCAGCGGTGCCCTCGATGACGAAGAAGTAGACGGCAGCGCCAGCAAGAGCGAGCGTCAGAAACGCCCGTACACGACTTGTCGTTGGCCCGCTAGTTCTCACACAGAGCTATCGGTCGACCAAGGCTTACTCTTGAACTAGGACCGTATCAGCTGGTCAGTCAGCTGGTCAGTCAGCTGGTCAGTCAACTGCCGCCTTGCCATTTGGCGAGCGCTGCGGCGCTGCGCTCGCGCAACGTCTGGGGCACCAACAGGGTGTATGGCGACTCGGCGCCACCGTCAGTGTCGCTCGCCGCGCCGCCAACGGGGGCGGCTTCCTCGGCTGGAGTGTCGAACGTCGGCATCTCCATGCCCGGCTTCCAGTACTGGTACATGTTGCGCACGACATCGCCGAGGCCCTCTGCTGTGGAGCCCTTGGCGATGTCGACCGAGATGATGTTGCCGTAGATGTAGACCGAGTCGACCTTGCCGGTCGACAGCAGTTGGCGGGCGAGGGCTGCTGCTGGGCGCGGGCCGACGGCGTCGAGCACCGACGTGAACCGCTCGTGTCCCATTCCCGTGAGACTGCGATTGGTTTCGAACCTCAGCACGCCCGGCCGGGGGCTGGGCTTCTCGACGACGGAAACCTGTTGACCCATGAGTCCCGACCATAGCGGTCGCTCGGGCCTACGCTCACCTTCCAATGCAGACGACGCACACGTTCGATGACCCGACTGTGACGTGGATCGACGTCGTCGACCCGACCGAGGAGGAGCTGGAGGAGCTGGCGAGTCAGTACGGGCTTGCCAGCCGCACGTTCGACGAGGCCCACCGGCGCGCCGCGCGTCCGACCATGCACCGGTTCGCCGACCATGTGTACGTCGTTGCCTTCTCCGGTTCACTCGCCGAGATCGACATGTACCTCGGGCCGACGTGGTTGATCACCGTGCGCCGCCACGATCCCGACGGCAGGGAGTGGGATCCGCAGCCACTCCTCGATCTGTTCGAGCGTCACAACAACACCACCACCACATCGGGCCAACTGTTTGCCACCCTGCTCGACGAGTTGATCGACGGCTACTTCGACACCACCGATCTCTTGGAAGACAAGTTGGAGCTGATCGAGGACAGCATCTTCAGCGACGGCGAACGCACCGAGCAGAGCCTGCAACACGATCTGTTCGAACTGCGCCGCGAGTTGCTGCAACTGCGTCGAGCGGTGGTGCCGTTGCGCGAAGTGCTCTCGGCGATCCTGCGGCGCGAGGTCCAGTGGATCGACGGCGACGCCTTGGTCACGTGCCGCGATGCCTTCGACAAACTGTTGCGGGCCGTCGACCTGGTCGATGAGCAACGTGAACTTGTCGGCAACGCTGTCGACGCCCATCTGGCAGTGATGAGCAACCAGATGAACCTGGTGATGAAGAAGCTCACCGCATGGGGTTCGATCGTGTTCGGAGCCACGCTGATTGCCGGCATCTACGGGATGAACTTCACCCATATGCCCGAGCTCGATTGGAAACTTGGTTACCCGATGGCTCTGGGGATGATGGTCGTGTTGAGCGTCGGGTTGTACCGCATGTTTCGCAGACGTGACTGGCTATAACTGGCTATAACTGGCTGTCACTGCCTGTAACTGCTCACCCCCAGCCAATGCGCACGTTGTCGCGCAACAGGTCGATCGCGCTTCGGTCGCCTTCGATCTTCAACGCGTCGAGCGAGCAACGGTTCCACAGCGCGAGGTAGATGTCGCTGGCCGAGCCCGACACAGTGCAGTCAGCGTCGGTCGCTCGCCGCACGGTGACCGGCAGATCATTGCTGATCGAGATAGTCCATCGTTGGTCGCTGTAGTTGGGAGCGACCAGGAGGCAGTGTGGCGTATCGGCATGCAGTGGTGTCCGAGACCGAGGCAGGAATCCGGTGAGGAACTCGTCGATGCCGTCGAGAGCGATATCCGGGCCGAGCGCTGTGCAGCGATCCAACGCTGACTCCGCATCGACGCGATGCACGGTCGTTTCCATCGTCTGACGCCTTGCCCAGAACAGCAACCGCGGTGTTGGCGGATCCGTCAGGAAGGCCGCGTACTCGACCGATGGGTCAGCGGCGGCGAGGGTGTCGCGCAACGTGACGGCGCCGCGGCGGAACCAGTCGATGGTGTCGGCGCGTTCCGGCAACGGGCCGCGTGAGTCGCCGGGCACGTCACCGAGCTTGGTTGCCCGGCTCGCCACCGCTGCGGTCGCCCAGCGGTGTACCTCGCCGATGTGCAATACCAGGTCGTTCACCGTCCACCTCGGGCAGGTGGGTACCGCCGCATCGAGCCCGGCCTCGTCGGCGGCCGATGCGAGCGCGGTTGCTTCTGCCGCCAGCACTGCCAGATAGCCGTTCAGATCCATCGCCCTACTTTGCCACCGCCACGCACATCTGCTCGACACGACGGGGACGAGACCGTCGCCGCTACCGTGCGGGCATGACAGCGATCACGCTCGAAGCGTTCGAGACCGAAGCGCGCGACTTCCTCGATGCCAACGCCCGCAAGAAGGAAGCCGAGCGTAAGTTCGTGTGGGGCGAGGGCTCCGACAAGGTGGCGATGTTCGAGGAGCGCAACCGCACCGACGAGACCAACGATCTGCAACGCGCCTGCGAGTGGCGAGGCAAGAAGTTCGACGCCGGATTCGGGTGGATCACCGGTCCGGTCGAGTATGGCGGCCGCGGCCTGCCGGGCGCATACGAGAAGGCGTGGAACGCCTTGGAGGCGCAGTACCAGGTTCCCAACCAGGCGGCGTTCACGATCGGGTTGGGGATGGTCGCGCCGACCATCTTGGCCCATGGCAGCGAGGCGGCGAAGCAGAGTTACCTCTCCAAGATGTACCGCGCCGACATCGTCGGCTGCCAGTTGTTCAGCGAGCCGGGTGCCGGCAGCGATCTAGCCAGCCTCCAGACCAAGGCCGAGCGTGACGGAGACGAATGGGTCATCACCGGGCAGAAGGTGTGGACCACGGGCGCCCACTACAGCGACATCGGCGAGATCATCGCCCGCACCGACGTCGACCTGCCGAAACACAAGGGCCTCACGGGGTTCATCGTCGACATGAAGGCACCCGGTGTCGACGTGCGGCCGCTGCGCCAGATGACCGGCGGCGCCAGCTTCAATGAAGTGTTCTTCAACGAGGTCCACGTCCCCGACAGCGATCGCCTCGGGGATCTCAACAACGGTTGGAACGTCGCCTTGACGACCTTGATGAACGAGCGTGCCGCGATCGGAGCAGGTGGTGGCGGTGGCGGCGGGATCAACATGTACGCGCGGGTGATCGAGTTGGTCCGTCATCTCGGTCTCGGCGACGACCCGCTAGTTCGTGATCGCCTCGCCGACCTGATCATCCACGGTCGCGTGTCCGGCTACAACAACCAGCGGGCGATGGACAAGATCAAGGCCGGGCAGCTGCCGGGCCCGGAGATGAGCATCGCCAAGTTGGCGGGAACCATGAACCTGCGTCGGATCGGCGACTTCGTGTCACACGTGCTGGGCCCGAAGTTGATCGCCGACACCGGCGAGTGGGGTACCTATGCGTGGGCCATGTTGGTGTTGGGCACGCCCGGCGGCCGCATCGCCGGAGGCAGCGACGAGGTCATGCGCAACATCGTTGGCGAGCGCGTGCTGGGCTTGCCGAAGGAGCCAGGCATCGACTCGAAGTCACCGTTCCGCGAACTGAAGGTCGGTACGCAGAGCGCCTGAACGTGGCCGAGAGCTACGTCGGCACTGCGGTGTGGAGTCCGTGCTCGTTGGCCCACCGACCGACATCGCGATGTTCGAGCGCGGCGGCCAACAGATCGGGAAAGGCGTCGGGGGTACACGCCAACGACGGCACACCGAGTTCGGCGAACGCTGCCGCCTGGGCGTGGTCGTATGCCGGCGCGCCTTCGTCGCTGAGGGCCAGTAACACCACGACCGTGACGCCCGCTCGGCACAGGCCGGCGACACGGTCGTGCAGCAGTGCGACGTTGCCCCCTTCGAACAGGTCGCTGACCAGCACCAGCACCGTGTCGGCGGGTCTGGTCACCAGCTGTTGGCAGTAGCCAACGGCCTGGGCGATGTCTGTGCCTCCGCCGAGTTGCACGCCGAACAACACGTCGACCGGGTCATGCAGCAATGGGGTGAGATCGGCAACTGCACTGTCGAAGGCCACGACGCTGGTGCGCAGTGCCGGCATCGAGGCCAGGACGGCGCCGAACACGGCTGCGTACACGACGCTGTCGGCCATGCTGCCCGACTGGTCGATGGCCACGATCACGTCGCGCGAGAGGCTGCGCTGGCGGCGGCCGTAGCCGATCAGCCGCTCGGGCACCACCGTGCGCTGCTCGGGAAGGTAGTGGCGAAGATTGGCATGGATGGTGTGGCCCCAGTCGATGTCGCTGAGTCGAGGGCGGCGGCTGCGCTGGCTGCGAGCGACGGCGCCCTGGATGGCCTGTTTGGTGCGCGACGCCAACCGCTGCTCGATCTGCTCGACGACATGCGACACCACCTGTCGGGCTGTCGCTCTCGTGGCGTCCGGCAGCAGCTTGTTGAGCTCGACAAGCAGCGTGACCAGGTGCAGATCGGGCTCGATGGCGCGCAGCATCTCGGGTTCGAGCAGCAACTGGCGCAGGTTGAGCCGATCGATCGCGTCGCGCTGCAACACCTGCACCACCGAAGTGGGAAAGTAGCGGCGGATGTCGCCGAGCCAGCGGGCGACCGACGGTGCCGACGAACCGAGACCACCGGCCCGTCCCCCACCGCCGCGTGTGCCTGGCTTGGTGTCGTAGACCGCGGCCAGCGCGGCGTCGATGCGCGCGTCGGTGCCGTCGAGCTCCACCATCGACACGCCGGCGCCGGGCCCGCCACGGTGGTCGTCGGCGTCGTCGGTGCCACCGAGCACCATCCGCCAACGGCGCAGTCGTTCGGGATCGCTGACGCGCGGCGGTCTGACAGCGACAGCGTTCATTGCGGCACGCCCAGCAGTTGTCGCACGGTGGCGAGCGCGGCGGCGGCGCGTTGACCGTCGACATCGCTGCCGAACCCCGACCAGGCCGGCGCGGCTTGATGGGCGATCAGCAGGCCGAGCTGGCGACGCTCGCCTGGCTCGAACGCGCCGAACGTTCGCCGCAACAAGGGCACGGTCGCGATGAACGCGTCGGGGCCGAGTGACGATACCCAGGCGTCGATCACGTCGAGTAGTTCGGTGTCGTGTACCAGCACGGTTCCGCTTCCCGCGAGGAATCCTTCGACGAATGCGGCTCCCACTGCCGGCGCGGTTCCCACCGACAAGGCCCGCGACAGTCGGGCTCCGACAAGCGCACGGTTCCACGTGCCGCCGTCGTGCAGCAACCGCGTGGCGCGGCCCTGCACGAGCCCGTGCACGTCGCCACGTTCGGCAATGACGGTGAGGACGGCGGGCCACTGGGCGCGGCGCGCCGGGTGATCAACCAGCGCAAGCGCAGCCTGTACGCCGGCGAGCCGTTCGACCATCGCCGCGGCTGCGGCCTCGTCGAGCGATCGACACGCCATCACCACGCCGGCGCCGACGCGCACGACCAACCCGTCGAACACGGCGCGCAGGGCGCCCGCATCGGTGCCGCGCACATCGCCGTAGCGCAGGGCGCGCGCGAGTGGGCCGAGGGCGTCGATGACCTGCACGACGTCGGGATCGTGGGCGGCTTGGGCCTCGACACGGGCGACCACCGGCTGCACCACGTCGGGTAGATCGGCCAGCAATGCCAGGTCGAGAATCGCCACGAGGTCGGCGAGTGCCTCGACCGAGGCCGCACGCTCGAGCAGACGATGTGTCGCCGCGGCCTGCACCGTGGTGCCGTGAGCGCTGAGCTCGATCACCCGGATGGTCAGTTCCGGTTCCCACAGCAGCCGCCATGTCTCGCGAAAGGTTCCGCTGCTGCCCCTGCCTTCCTCGACGTATCCCCACCACACGCCGAGGGCGCGCAGGCGGTGCAGCAAGACCGAGCGGGCTCGGCCGTTGGGCGCACGGACGTCGAGTTCGACGGTTTGTTCGGTGGCCGCCGGCTTCAATCGCACTCGGCGCTGCTGGGCAGAGAGGTCCCGCGCCAGCGGCACCTGCGGCGCATCGTCGGGCACCTCACCGATTGCGTCGCCCACGATCAACTCGCGGTGGATCAGCGACATGCCACTGGCACCGGCCATCACCGTGCCGGCGGCATCGAGCACTTCAGCGAGACCCGGTCGCGGCCGGTTACGAAGTGCTGCCAACGCTGTGGCGGCGCGGGTAGCGGCGATCAGATCATCGGGCGATGCCGACATACCCCGGTCGCGCAGCAGTCGCGCTGCGCCGACGAACCAGCGGCTGATCCCCAACTCTCCTGGATTCTTGAAGACATGCGCGTACCAACCGGGACTGCGCACGCCCGCGCCGTAGCCGCTGGCCGAGGCGAGTCGACGGTGGGTCCACGGCACCCAGCACAGCCCGACCTTGACTCGCGGCAGACCACGAAGTGTGTGGGCGTCGACGGTCGCCGTCGGAAGGGGTTCAGCCAACGCCGGCACGTGCCAGGCACCGCACACCACGGCGATGCGTTGGTGCCCGTCGGCGATTGCCCGTCGCAGCACCTGGCGCATGTGTGCCTCGCGCTGTGCCTCGCGCAGAGTGGTCGCGTCTCGACCGCCGCGGACCGCGGTCATGGCCATGGCCACCGAGTCGAATGCCGGTGTGCCGTCGCCGCGGTGCTCGATCACGTCGTCCCACCAACGCTCGGGGTCGGGATCGCCTGCGGCCTCGGCCAGCGCCGCCAGCGGATCGCCGATGATCTGCGTCAGTGCAAGTTCGCGCTGTTCGATGTCCTGGTCATCCCGGACATCATCATTGCCGTCGCCGCCCGACCACGCCAGCGACTGCTGCAGTGGCAGGTCCATCGCTCGCACGACCGCGCCGTGCTGATGGGCCCAGGTGAAGGCCTGCCACTCCGGGCTGAACTCGGCAAACGGCAAGAACGCGGCCCGCTGCGGACGATCGACGACATACCCGAGCAGCGCCACCGGCGGCACGAGATGCCCGTTGCCGACCCATGCCAGTGATGCCTCGCAGTCGGCGGGCAGCTCCACCAGCACGGCGGTCGGCTCGAGCGCATCGAGCGCGCGGACCACCGACCGTGCCGATCCAGGCCCGTGGTGACGGATCCCCAGCAGCTGCACCGTGGGTGCCATGACGCAGCTACAACTCCCTGCAGGCTTCGTAGAAGTCGTTCCATCCGGCACGGTCGCGAACGACGGCTTCGAGGTATTCGCGCCACGCCACGGTGTCGTGCACCGGGTCCTTCACCACGGCACCGACGATGCCCGCGGCGACATCGGCGGCGTTCAGCTGGCCGTCACCGAAGTGGACGGCCAACGCGAGGCCGTTGGTGACCACCGAGATCGCCTCGGCGGTCGACAGCGATCCGCTGGGCACCTTGAGGCTGACCCGACCGTCCTCCGTCGCACCGCTGCGCAACTCACGGAACACGGTGACCACGCGGCGAATCTCTTCGTCGGCGGCCGGCACCTTCGGCAGCTTCAGCGCGACTCCCATCTCGGCGACACGGCGCTGCACGATCGCAACCTCCTCGTCGGGGTCGGCCGGCAACGGCAGTACGACGGTGTTGAACCGGCGGCGCAGTGCGGCCGACAGATCGTTGATCCCGCGGTCGCGATCGTTGGCCGTGGCGATGAGGTTGAACCCGGGCACCGCCTGGATCTCGCTGGCGAGCTCGGGCACCGGCAACGTCTTCTCGCTGAGCACCGTGACGAGCGCGTCCTGCACATCGCTGGGCAAGCGGGTGAGCTCTTCGACCCGAACGATCGAACCGGCTCGCATCGCCCGGTAGACCGGGCTCGGCACCAGCGCAGCCTCGCTCGGCCCTTCGGCCAGCAATCGCGCGTAGTTCCAGCCGTATCGGAGGCTCTCCTCCGCCGTGCCGGCCGTGCCCTGCACCAGCAGTGTCGAGTCGCCACTGATCGCCGCTGCGAGGTGCTCACTGACCCACGTCTTGGCCGTGCCCGGCACGCCGAGCAACAACAACGCCCGGTCGGTGGCCAGCGTGGCGACGGCGATCTCGATCAACCGCCGCTGCCCGACGTACTTCGGGCTGATCACCGTGCCATCGGGCAGAGTGCCGCCGAGCAGATACGTGACCACCGCCCACGGCGACAGACGCCAACTCGGAGGCCGCTCGCGCTCGTCGGCTGCGGCAAGCGCGGCCAGCTCGTGGGCGAACTCGTGCTCCGCGTGCGGACGGAGTACGGCGTTGGTCGGGTTGGTTGGATTGGTTGTGTTGGCTGGGATAGCAGCGGCGGGCTGGCTCATGGTTGCTCCAGTTCGGTGAGCATCTGATGGCGAAGGCGGGCGAGGTCGGCCAGCGCGAACGCCAGACCGATCGTCGGCTGCGACGGATCGATGTGGCCGATCGCGTCGGTCAATGCGGGCAGGGATGCCGGGTTGACGCGTGCGACGAGGTTGACCAGTACCGCGCGATGGCTGACCCCGAACACACCCGACGCGAGCCCGCCGGCGATCGTGTGCGCGGCCTGCTGCGGAGTCGCCCACAGCACTGGCGCCAGATCGGGCACGATGGCCAACTCGGGAAGCTCGCCGATTGCTTCCATCACCGCTCGTGTCTTCGCAGTACAAGCCAGCCGAGGCAACCACTCGATCATCCACTGCCCCAACGGACCGGCCGCAACCAGTGCCCTGGCGTGTCGTGTCGCGTCAGTTCGGTGGCGGGCGAGTATCGGCACGACCAGTTCCGGTGCCAGTCGACGTCCACTGTGGATCACTGCCAGCATCCACTCGTCCTCCAACAACGGCCAATCGCCGACGATGCGCCGCCATGTGGCCGTGGCCGCCAGCGGCGTGAGGGGCCGCGGGTCGTCGCCGGGTGGAGCGATCAGCTGCGCGCTCGCGCCGGGCAGCACTCCGGCGCGTTGAGCGACCGTGCACCCGGCTACCTGTTGCAGCAACCGTTGCGACGGTGTCGGTTGGGGATCGTCGGCCGCCAGGTCCGCGAGACCGCCGGTGGGCGCGGCGGGTGGTTCGCGGCGGTCTGTGCCGAGCAGCGCGACCGTCACCATCTCTCGCCAGTACGCGTCGAGCGTCATCGTCGCCGTCGCGGCGCCGCCATCGGTCGCTGTCATGACGCCGCCTTCACGAACGACGAGTCGGCGACGGGCCCGAGATCGACGGCGCGGTCACCGAGGTGCACGGTCAGCGGCACCAGCCCGGCCGAAGTCCACTCCGCCGTCACCGTGGTCGGACGGCCGGCCGTACACGCCAACAGCGTGCCCACCGCGGTGCCTTCGATCAGTGGCAGCGATCCGGTGGAGTCGGTGAGCAACCATCGACCTCCGGCACGTGTCGGCGCGGCGAGCACGCACAACGGATAGCGCTCGAGCCACGGCTCGGCAGCGAGCGCGCGACCGACCTGCGCGCAGCCTTCGGCGATCGACGAGCCGGTTACCGGCCCAGCCGGTTGCGGCTCGCCGTGCCGTGGACCGACCAACACGCGCAGGGCGATGGCGCCGGGATAGCGGAACAGATCGGCGTGCACCTGCGTGCCGACGGTGAACGAGTCGTCGAGGCTCTGTTGGTAGGCGGCGAATGACAGCAGCATCGCCCATTCGCTCGACGCGGCGCCCCGCAGCCAGATCCGCCGTACTTCGATGCGGTCCTCGCGGGTGTCGCTGCGACCCATCACCGCCCAGTGGTCGGTCAGCGGCAGGCCCGCCAACACGTCGGCCTGACGAACCTGCCACCCGATCGCCGCGGCGACCGAATCAGCCAACCCGAGCGGCAACGTGCCGAGGCGCCGCCCCGATGTCGCCAGCAGGTGCAGCACACCAAGTTCCGCCAACACCTGCGAGTGCCAGTCGGGGTGCGCGCCGACCAACCCGGCCAGACGACGGACACGATTCGCCAATCCGCCGACCTGGGCATCGATCAACCGTGCGGCCAGGCCGTCCCACGTCTTGTAGCTGGCCAGCGACGGATCGGCCAGGCCGGTGCGCACGCGGTCGTCGAGCCAACGGTCGAGCTCGGCGAGCCCAGCCGACATTCGAGCAATGCGGTCGTCGCGGGTCTTGCTGGGCGGCGGCAGCTCTGGGAGTGGTGGCGGCGGCACGCCCGGTGCAGAGGGTGCCGTTTGGGTCTCAGGTTCATTGGCGTCCGGCTCCGTGGAGCTCAGTGGCGCTGCGAGCCCAGCCGCTTCGGCAGCAACAAGCCACTTGGCGATCCATACCGCAGCGAACGGCAGCGGCTCGCCCTCGGCGACCTGGCCGCGCGACCACAGCAGCAGCAGTGCCAGCGCGTGCTTGCACGGCAGGATGCGGCTCGGGCAGCTGCAGCGGAACGCCACCTCGACGTGGTCGACCGCGCATTCGTAGGGCTCGGCGCTGGTGCCGACGCATCGACCCCACACGGCCCTGGAGTTGCAACCGGTGCTGGACCAGCGAGCCGGAACAGCGAGCGGTTGGGCGGCCGCGACGGACGACGGTCTCGGCGCCAGCGCCAACACCTGCTCGACCTGCCAACGATCCGGGCTCACCGTGCTCACCCCCGTCACCGTAGTAAAGGGGTGAGACGCGGTATCCAAGCCCGTGGCGGGTCAGCTCGGCGTCGCGGTGAGCACCACCTTCAACGCTCCGGTGTCGGCGGCATTGCCGAACACCTCGTAGGCGTGCTCCATCTCATCGAGGCGGAAGTGGTGCGTGACCAGGCGACCGGCATCGAGCTGGCCGGCGCCGATCAACCGCAGCAGCGTCTGCGTCGAATAGGCGTCGACGAGACCCGTCGTGATCGTCACGTTACGGATCCACAGGTCCTCGAGGTGCAGCGTGGCCGGCGTGCCGTGCACACCGATGTTCGCAACGTGTCCGCCGGGGCGGATCAAGGTGGTCGCCAACTCGAACGTCGCCGGCACGCCGACCGCTTCGATGGCCACATCGGCTCCGAGACCGCCGGTCAGCGACCGCACGACCTCGAGCGCATCTTCGCGACCGTTGTTCACCGTGACGTCGGCTCCGAATGCCTTGGCTGCATCCAACCGGCTGTCAGCGAGATCGATGGCGATGACGGTCGTCGGGCTGAACAAACGCGCGCCCATGATCGCCGCCAGGCCGATCGGCCCTGCGCCGACTACTGCCACGACGTCGCCGGGACGGACCTGACCGTTCAGCACGCCGACCTCGTACCCGGTCGGCAGGATGTCGGCCAGCATCAACACGGCCTCATCGCTGACGCCGGCTGGAATCGGGTACGTCGACAGGTCGGCGCTCACGCCCGATCCGCTGCATTCTGCGTTTTATGACTCGCATCCGCCGGCCGCGCTGCGCATCGCGCATTTGGCGGGCAAATCCTGACACACTCAACAAGGAGGGGTTATGCTCAAATCACCGGCATTTTTCACGGCACTCACCGTCCTGTTCGTTTCCACCAACGCGGCAGCCATGCCAGGCAATGCCGGCGAGGGCAAGAA
>JANOJI010000204.1:0-3489 GCA_031408175.1 Ilumatobacteraceae bacterium | reverse complement strand
TTCAACCCGTACAGGAGTACTAGCACGAAGGTGCGACAACCGGCGTCCATGGTCTCGGAGTGTCCTCTGCAACAACCCACACAGGAGGACATACGAAATGAAGAAGTCACTGATCTGGACCACAATCACTGTCGGAGTCATCGGCATCGGCGTTCCGGCGTTCGCGGCAGTGCAGACCAACAAGCCGCTGCCGAGCATCAACACGGTGCAGAACAAGGTGGAAGACATCAGCGGCCCGTGCGACGAGGCGGAGCACGCCAGCGACCCGCGCTGCGCCACGGTGTCGGTCGTCGCCCCGCAGGCAACCACCGCGAACACCACGCAGGCGACGCCGGTGACCCAGCCGAGCGTCAGCGTCGACGACTCGACCAGCAACTCGATCGACGACAATTCGACGAACAACTCGATCGACGACTCCACCAGCAACTCGATCGACGACTCCACCAGCAACTCGATCGACGACATCAGCGGCCCATGCGACGAAGCAGAGCACGCCAATGACCCGAGGTGCACGGGTGCCCCACTGCCGGCTGACGACAACTCGGGTTCCGGTGGCAACGACGACAGCGGCCACCACGGCGGTGACGACGACAGCGGGCACGGCGGTGACGACGACTGATCGTCCTTCCCCCACAGCGGGTCCACGGTTGCCAGCGACGTGGCAGCTGCGGACCCGCTTCGCTCGTTTTCGCGCTGAGCAAACGCGCTAGAAAGTGTCGATGCGCTCGAACCAGCACGTGATCGATGGACCAGGGGGCCGGATCGAGCTGGTCAACCTGACCAAGATGTACGACAGGGCGCCCGTCCTGAAGGGCATCAACCTCACGATCGAGCGCGGCGAATTCTTCTCGTTGCTCGGTCCAAGCGGCTGCGGCAAGACCACGACGCTGAGGTTGATCGGTGGATTTGAGTCGGCCGACGAGGGGCAGGTGCGGATCGACGATGTCGACATGGTCGACGTCGCGCCAGAGAGGCGACCGGTGAACACCGTCTTTCAGAGCTATGCCTTGTTCCCGCACCTCAGTGTCGCCGACAACATCGGATTCGGCCTGCGCTTCCAGAAGGCATCGAAGGCCGAGATCAGGGCACGGGTAGGTGACGCGCTGGAGTTGGTGCGGCTCAATAGCTACGCCAAGCGCAAAGCACATCAACTCTCCGGTGGCCAGCAGCAACGCGTCGCGCTCGCCAGGGCATTGGTGCTGCGCCCCAAGGTGCTGCTGCTCGACGAACCCCTCGGTGCACTCGATGCCAAGCTACGCAAGACGTTGCAGGTCGAGCTGCGCGCCCTGCACCGCGATGTCGGCATCACATTCGTCTATGTCACCCACGACCAAGAGGAAGCGTTGACGATGAGCGACCGGCTGGCGGTGATGAACGAGGGCGAGATCGAACAGATCGGTACTCCGAAGGAGACGTACGAGGAACCCGCCAGCGCGTACGTCGCCGACTTCCTGGGCGTCGCCAACCTGCTGCCGGCAAAGGTCAGTACGTCGGGCCGCGTCGTCGTCAATGGTGCCGAACACTCCGCCGACACGGCGGGCGTGAGCGGTGACTGCACCGTGCTGATCCGTCCCGAGCGAGTGCTGCTGTCACCCCTCGGCACCGGCCAGGTCGAGGCCGTGCCAGCGATCGTCGAGCAGCGAATCTACGTCGGTTCGGTGACGCAGGTTCTGCTGCGCCTCGGCGAGCATCGGCTGCAAGCTCTCATCGCCAACGACGGTTCACCGTTGTGCGGAGCCGAAGGCGAGACCGTCGATGCCTACCTTCCCCCCGAGGCAATCCGAGTGTTGGCGAGTTAGCCAACCGGTCAGCCGACAGCTGCAAGGCTTCCGAGCTGGGCGTCTTCGCCGCCGCCTTGTCGTTTGCGCATGCTGCGCATCACGAGCGCTGCCAATGCGACGGCGCTGAGCGTGAACACCAACATGATGGTGGCGAGGGCGTTGAGCGCAGGAGTCGCGGTCGCCCGTCCCCCCGAATAGATCTTCATCGGGACTGTCTCCGTCGAGGCCCCTGTCGACAGGAACGACGAGATCACGAAGTCGTCGATCGAACCGGCGAACACCACCATCACGCTTGCGAAAATGGCCGGCCCGAGCAGCGGGAGCAGCACCAGGCGCATGGCCTGCAGCCGGTTGGCCCCGAGATCGCGTGCTGCCTCTTCGTACTGCGGGCCGATCGCAGCCAATCGACCGCGGACGATGACCACGACGTACGAGATGCTGAACGTGATGTGTCCGAGCAGCTGCCTCGAGAAACCACCCGGCACGCCCGTGTAGATCTGGGTGAACACCAGGAACAGAGCGACGCCCATCACGATCTCGGGTGTCACTAGTGGAACCAGCATCAGCGCGTTCGAGGCTTTGGAGAGGCGACCGCGCCAGCGCTGCAATCCGATGGCCATCATCACCCCGATGGGGGTGGTGAAGATCATGCTGAGCGCAGCCAGCTTGAGCGTGTTCTTCAACGGTTGCCGCAAGGTGTCGTCGTGCCACACCGACTGCAACGGGTCGTTGACGTACCAACGCAACGAGGGCGACTGGAACGCCGACCGGCTCTTGCCCGAGTTGAACGAGATCCGCATCGCAACGAGCACCGGCACCAGTGACCACAGGACGTAGAGCCAGGTGATGGTCGCCAACCCGAAGGCGGGGCGGCCGGGACGGTGGCGTCTCATGTCGCCACCGATCGTTGCGCCCGCACCGTGACCACCAGGTAGTACGTCATCATCACCAGCAACATCGCCGAGAGGATCAACACGAGCGACGCACCCGTCTGTGCCTGGCTGCTGCCGCGGAGGTCTCGCTCGATCTGGTTGCCGATCATCTCGGTGCGCGGCGAGCCGCTGGAGAGGAACGTGTTGGTGTAGTAGTCGCCGAACATCGGCAGAACCGTGATGACCGAGGCGGACAACAGGCCCGGCACCGACAGGGGCAGCGTGACCCGGCGAAACACTCGAGCGGGCGAGGCTCCGAGATCGCGACCGGCCTCGAGCAACCGCTTGTCGAGGCGCTCGAGTGAGGCATAGAGCGGCAGGATGAAGAACGGGATGTAGCCGTAGACGAGTCCGATGACAACGGTCGACCAATCACCGTCGAGCCAATTGCGTGATCCGCCGAGGTGCAACCAACCAAGCAAGCGATTGAAGTAGCCGTCGACCTGCAGGAGGTTGACCCAGGCCAACATGCGCATCAGGTAGCTGATCCAGAACGGCAGGACGAGGGCGGCCAGCAAGACGCCTCGCCAACGGCTGGCGTGTCGAGCGACGTAGTAGGCGACCGGATAGCCGATCAGGCAGCACAGCGCCAACGACCCGCCCACGAACGACAGCGTTCGAACCACCACGCCACCGAGATCGCCACCGAACACTCTGCCGATGACCTTGTTCATGGCGGAGAAGTCCCACGAGAACGGGCTCCACACCGGGTCGGGGGTGCGCAGGATCGGGTCGACGCGCCCGAACGCAACGGCGCCTATCGCATAGAACGGCAC
>JANOJI010000199.1:0-1993 GCA_031408175.1 Ilumatobacteraceae bacterium | reverse complement strand
TCAGCCTGCGGCGACGCATGTGATGGAGCACGCCGAGTTCGGCTACACGACCAACATTCCCCTCGCCGATATCACCACCGACGAGGCCATCGTCGCCTACGCCTTCGAGGGCGAAGAGATCGAACCGATCCACGGTGGCCCAGTGCGGATCGTCGTACCGCATCTGTACTTCTGGAAGAGCGCAAAGTGGGTGCGATCGCTCGAGCTACGCGACAGCGACGAGCCGGGCTTCTGGGAGCGCAACGGCTACCACATGTACGGCGATCCGTTCATCGAACAACGCCACTGGGGCGACTGAGCCACTACCTGTGTGGCCGGAATGGGAGCAAATTGGCCACTACATGTACGGTCTCAAGTCGATCGCCGACACGATCGCGACGGCGGCTTTCGGTTGCCAACGAGCTCCACATCGGGCACTCGACGCTCGTCGACGCAGCGTTTGACGACTCCGGCCCCGCGTCGGGGCGCCAGTCATCAGACGTACTGATCACGCAGGTGCGCTTGATGACTCGAGCCCCTATGCGGGGCGCAAGACATCAAACGCCGTGGACCAGCGAATTCAGCTGATCTTCAGGGCGGCGTTGAAGACCTTCTTGGACTTCAGGTCGACGGCGATGCGGCGGGCGATCTCGTGGAACAACTTGGCGCACTCGCTGTCGGGATCGGCGACGGTGATCGGGATGCCGTCGTCGCCACCCTCGCGTAACTCGGGTACGAGGGGAAGCTTGCCCAGCATCGGGACGCCCAACTGGTCGGCCAATTCCTGGCCGCCACCGCTCCCGAAGATCTCGTAGCGCTTACCGTCGTCGCCGGTGAACCAGCTCATGTTCTCGATCACACCCTTCACCGAGAGGTTGACCTTGGCTGCCATCGCAGCCGATAGTGCGGCGACCTTTTGTGCTGCCGGTTGCGGCGTGGTCACCACATAGACCTCGGCACGCGGCAGGTACTGGCTGAGGCTGAGGGCGATGTCGCCCGTGCCCGGCGGCATGTCGACCAGCAAGAAGTCGGGCTCGTCCCAGAAGACATCGGTCAGGAACTGCTCGAGCGCCTTGTGCAGCATCGGGCCACGCCAGATCACGGCTTGCCCATCGGGCACGAAGTACCCGATGGAGATGCAGCGCACGCCATGGCTCTCGGGCGGCACCAGCATGCCGTCGATCACGACGGGATCGCGGTCGGCGCCGAGCATGCGCGGGATGGAGAAGCCGTAGATGGAGAAGCCGTAGATGTCGGCGTCGACGATGCCGACGGAATAGCCCTGTTCGGCGAGGGCGACTGCGAGGTTGACGGTGACGCTCGACTTGCCGACGCCTCCCTTGCCTGACGAGATCAGCAGTGGGCGTGTCTTCGACCCAGGCTCCGAGAACGGCACTGCGCGCCCCTCGGCGTGGCCGTGGGCCTGGCCCTGCCCGGCCGACGCACCGGGGTTGCCGTGCACCAGCATCCGCACGGCCTCACGCTCTTGATCGGTCATCACCGTGAAGTCGAGGGCGACCCTGCTGACGCCCGGCAGCGGGGCGACGGCGGCGGTCACTCGGCTGGTGATCTCGTTACGCAGCGGGCACCCGGCAACGGTGAGGGCGATCTGGACGGCGACAACCCCGTTGTCACCGAAAACGGCGCTGCGAACCATCCCCAGGTCGACGATCGAACGCCGCAACTCGGGATCTTCCACCGGCCGGAGGGCCTCGATGATCTGCTCACTGGTGATTGCCGGCATGGTCGCTCTTTCCGGGATAGGTCGGGGAAACGGGACGCAGCGAATTACCACTACGCAGATAGGTAGAATACCGGCGTGGCCGTGAACCCGCCCAGCGCAGCGATGACACCGGGTGCCTTCACCGCGACGGTTTCAGCCATCACCAACGCGTTCGGCGACCCGACTCGCCGCGGTATCTACCTGTTCGCACGCGAGCATCCCGAAGGTGTCACGGCATCGCAAGTCGCCGAGCAGTTCGGCCTGCACCCCAACGTGGCCCGCCATCATCTC
>JANOJI010000173.1:0-11600 GCA_031408175.1 Ilumatobacteraceae bacterium | reverse complement strand
GGGCAGCCTGTTGGCGGCCCCGAGGTCGTGCTCGACGAGTTGGTCGACCAGCTCAGCGAGGTCGGTGGCGCTCATCCTGGAACTCCATCCCGTGTCGCACAATGTTCGGTACAGCTCGGCCCGCCATTCGAGCTCGGTCATATCGACCGCGGCAACGATCGCGGTAGTGGTGCCTTTGTGGGTGGCAAAGCCACCGAAAGCCTGACCACATCCGCAACCCGACTCGTCGGCCTTCTCGAGATCGCACACGATGGAGTGGCGGCCGACGAGTTCGTCAGCGGGTACAAAGCAGAAGTTGCCGGGTACCTCCCCCTGGGTGGACATCGTAGAAACAAAGACTTTCAACATTGGAGATTCCTCCTGAGGGATTGGGAGTGTCGGAAAGACGGTGTAGCTGGCCGTTCATGCGGCGAGTGTTTTGGGTGGGTCGTGGCATTGGGTGGTGCCGTTGGGGTGGGTGATGGTGAGCGTGCGATCCGCGGACATGGTGAGTTGCCAGCCGCCTTCGTGGGCGTAGTGGTGGTGTTTGGAGCACAGCGGTAGCAGGTTTTCGATGTCGGTTGGCCCGCGGTCGCGGGTGAAGTATTTGACGTGGTGGATGACCACGTGGTCCCAGGTGGTGCTGCAGCCGGGGATGGCGCAGCCGCGGTACATGGCGCGTAACACTCGGCGTTGGTCGCGGTTGGCGAGGCGGGTGGTGTTTCCGAGGTGCAAGTGGACGCCGTCGGCGCCGATGATGATCGGGGTGATCTCGGCATCACAGGCCATGCGTTGGATGGTGTCGATGGGTAGGTCGATGGGGAGGTCGAAGTCGATGACGGTTTCGGGGTGTTTGCCGGTGATCAGGGTGGTGGCGTCGATGAGGATGGTCATGTCGACCTGGCCGGGTTTGGTTCCGGTGCCGTCGATGAGGGCGACGAGGGCGAGGGCGCGGAGGTGGTGTTGTTTGTCGATGGGATCGGTGGGTGTGGTGTCGGGGGTGGTGTCGTGGAACAGTTTTTCGATGGTGCGGGTGATTCGGGTGTGGAGGCGTGTACCGGTTTCGGGGTCGAGTTCGCCGTGCAGGCACCACATCCCGGTGACGTTGTCGACCCAGGTTTTCAGATAGGTCGCCTTCTTCTGGCGGCGCAGTACTTCGAGGCCGTTGCCTCGTTGGCCGCGCAGCACCTCGGTGCGCACGGTCTGAGCGAACTCGCCAGGTGTCGACCGTTGCGCGATCTCGGTGAGGATCTGGCCACGACCGGCGAAGCGGTCGAGTTCGTCACGGTCGAGCTTGGTGACGGCGTGAGCAATGACATCGACATGGGCCGCCGACACCGCCCCATCCGCCAACGCTTCACCAAGCGAGGGCATCACCGTGATCGCACTACCGCGTGTGAACGGCTGCATCGCCTGGCCGAGCGAGACCCGGGTAGCGGTGGCCACGACGTGCTCGGAAAAAATCGCCGGTGAGGCGACTGCCAGCTCGGACAATCGGGACGCGACGGTGATCTTGCGTGCTTCGGCCCAGGCGATCAACCGGGACAGGTCGTGTAACACCCGAGTGCAACACTCGACATCGCCACCAGCGACCTCGACAGACGTCAGTTCCCTGACCAGGGCGACGATCTCTGACGACGTCATAAATCGAACACTAGTTTGATCAAGACATCGTTGTCAACCCCTGATCACAACTTTCATCTATCTCATTATGTCGACAAGGCGACGCAGGAAGGCGTGATGCAGCGCGGTTCCGATGATCGCCATGTTGGGGGATCGGTTGACGCCTGATTCGAACAACCCCAGACAGGTACGGTTGGCGCACGCCCCTTTGTACAGGTTGAACGCCTCCCAGTACTCCCACTGCGATGGCGTCATGCGCACCCCCGCCTCGCGTTCGAACAACGCCAGCCAGGCCTCGCGCGACATGGTTCGGGACCCGCGCATCGAGACGCAGAAGGACCAATCTTCGGCTGGATCGCCGACGTGAGCGAACTCCCAGTCAGTCAACGCCAGCACGTCGCCACCGGTGCTCAACACATTGCCCGGCCCGGGGTCGCCGTGCACCAACGACACACGGCTCGCCAACGGAACGTTCTGGTGCAGCCACATCTCGGCGGCATCGAGCAGCGGCACCCGTGGACCACCGCCTGACTTGCTCACGTTTCGCCAGTGTTCGATCTGAATGTGCGTCGCCTGCTCCGGGTCGACAGGGGGAAGGTGGGCATCGGCGTTGAGGCTGTGCAGGCTTGCCAGTGCGCGCACGAATGCGCCGGCTGTGGTGGCGTCCATAGCGCGCTCTTCGTCGGGTTGCTCTGCGTCGATGTAGTCCATCACGAAGAACGGTTGACCGAGCACTTCGCCCGTGGATTCGAGCCATCGCACATTGGCCACCGGGAATCCTGCGGCGTGCAGCGACTGCATGAGATCGAATTCGGCGGCGCTGGATGTACCGAACACTCCACCCTGCTCGACTCGCACGACGAAGCGCCCGGCAGATGTATCGACGTCGTACATCGCTCGCGAGTGACCGACCGTCAATCGCTGCGATGAATGCACTTCGACCGGCGCTCCCGACTGCTCGCTGAGGTACTCAGCGAGACGAACCTCATCCATCGGCCACCTGCCCTCGAAACGCCTTCAGCAGCACAGCCTCGGTTTCGAGATCCTCGTCGAGATGACGCTCGAGGATCTCGCGGATCGTCGCGTGGGCGCGGTGGTAAGGGTCGGCGAGTACGGCAATGCACGACCGCAGCACGTCCTGCCCGGCGGCGGCGCCCATCGCTGCAGCCAGCTCCTCCTGCCGACGCCGGCTCGGGTCCGAGCCACGCCGGCCGGCGTAGACAGCCAACCCGATGAGTTGGATCGTCGCGCTGCGAGCGTGCGGGTCGCTGAGGTGAGGCAGCACCGTGCTTCGCAACGTGTCGGCCATGGATGCCCACAACGCACCGTCGCTGGGGCGCTCGCTCACAGCGGAGCCGCCACGCGTGAGGCCACAAGGGACTCGGCGTCGAAATCCCATGTGGCTCTCCACACCGGGTCGATCAGAGGCTGCGAACGATCGGCCCAGCCTTGCGACAAGAACCACTCGTAGGTCATCTCATGCCCGGACCGGAAACTGTGCTGCGGCCGCAACACAGTGTCGGCTTTGGCCGTGCTCAACTCAGCATGGTGGCGTATGCCGAACAGATGGCTGAAGACAGGCATGGTCACTGATTTCAGCACATCATCGGGCACGTCGACGATGTTCGGCTCGACACCCACGATCTCGGCGAGGGTGGTGACGTACCGCCGTGCGCTGACGGCGCTGGTCGTGACATTGAGGATCTCGCCGCGAGCAGACGGAGATTTGCACGCGATCTGCATGAACGCGACCAGGTCGTCGACATGGCCGTACGACCCGACCACCAGTCCGCCGTGCGGCAGTAGGATCGACCGATGCTGCAGCAGACGCAGAAACATCGGCGTCTCCATGTCGTAGATGTTGTTGTCGGGCCCATAGATCGCCGCCGGTCTGACGATGACCACGGGGAAGCCGTCCATCGTGTGTCGTTGCAGCATCGCCCTCTCGGACATCGCCTTGAAACCGCCGTAACTGGTCGCGCCGTCGGTGTTCGAGGGCATGTCCTCCGTCCAGGGAAACATGCCGATCAGCGATTGGTCATAGGCCATGATCGAGCTCACGTAGACGTATGTGCCGACGCGGTCGTGGAACAGATCGAGCAGGTGATGAATGTCGCCGCCGCCTGCGGCCATGACGAATCCCGACACGTCGAACACGGCATCCCACTGCGTCGTGCCAAGTGCGGTGCGCATCGACTCGATGTCGGTGCGATCGGCGACGAGGTGGTGAACGCCGGCGGGCAGCGTGGTCGGCGTGAGCCCACGGTTGAGCACGGAGACCTCGTGACCACCATCGACGAGCGCGGCGACCAATCTCTTGCCGACGAAGACCGATCCGCCGAGGACCAGTGATCTCACGACGGCGACCTCACGCAGCAGGATCCAGCCTGACCAGCATCTTGCCGACATTCGCCCCTGCCATGACGCCGAACAGTGCTTCGACGGCGTGCTCGAGCCCTTCATAGATGGTGTCCTTGGAGATCACTTTCCCCTCGCGCAACCATGCCGCGACCTGGCGTTCGAAATCAGGACGCATGTCCTCGTGATCGCGGACGATGAACCCACGGATGGTCAGCCGCTTCAGCACGACGCTGATCAACTTGCTGATGTCGTTTCGTGGATTGGTCGCCTCGAAGTTGGAGATCATGCCGCACAACGCAACTCGTCCGTTGACGTTCAGCGCGTCGAGTGCTGCAATCAACTGGTCTCCGCCGACGTTGTCGAAGTACACGTCGATGCCGTCTGGCGCCACTCGCTTGAGCTGTTCGCTGGCGGGGCCGGCGCGGTAGTCGAACGCGTCGTCGAAGCCGAACTCGTCGACCAGAATTACCCGCTTGTTCTCGCCACCGGCGCTGCCCACGACTCGTGATGCACCGAGGAGCCGAGCGAACTGACCGACCGCTGTGCCAACCGCCCCTGCCGCCGCCGATACAAACACGGCCTCACCGGCCTTGAACTCTCCCGTTCGCAACAATCCTGCCCACGCCGTGAAGCCTGTCTGGCCCAAGATGCCCAGCCACGTGTTGAGTGGGGCAATATCGATGTCGACAACCGTTGCCGTGCTGGCGGGGACGATCGCGTGATCGCGCCACCCCATCCGATGACGGACATGAGCGCCGATCGGGATCGACGAATCGGCACTGTCGACCACCTGTCCGATCGCCGAACCATCGAGTGGCTGATCGACGATGAAGTTGGTGGTGTAGTGCTTCTCCGTGGCCTCAAGCCGCCCGCGCATCGACGGGTCGACGCTCATGTATGCGTTACGGATCAAGAGCTCGCCTGAGTTCAGCGCCGGCAGGGCCAGTTCGCGGATCTCGAAATCGTCAAGTTCGGGGCCGGATTGAGCCGTGCGCTGCTTGAGAAAGACGGCTCGGGTGACCTCTGGATTGCCCATGCGAATCTCCTGTTCTGCGACGAGCCACCTTATTGTTTCAGGTTCAAAAGACTTTCATTCCCGCGGTTAGGGTTCGTGAATGGCATGGCTCGGTGACGACTCGACCATCGTCACCTCACGGTTGGTGCTGCACCCGCTGCGTGTCGACGATGCAGGTGAGATGGTGGTCGTGCTCGCTGATCCGGCGCTGCACGAGTTCACGGGTGGGGAGCCGGCCTCCCTCGAGGAGCTACGCGCTCGCTTCGAGGCGTGGGTGCAGGGCTCGGGATCGGCTTCTGAACTGTGGCTCAACTGGATCGTGCGCAGACGCACGGATCATGCTGCAGTTGGCACGGTTCAAGCGACCATCATGGATCCCGTCGGCCAGCCAGAGGCGATGGTTGCCTGGACCACCGGCAGCCCTTGGCAGGGAAATGGCTACGCCGGCGAAGCTGCGGCAGGGCTGGTGCACTGGCTCGCTTCGAACGGCGCCGAATCGGTGGTCGCATATGTGCACGCCGACCACGCAGCGTCCGGCGCCGTTGCCGCGCGCGCCGGGCTTCGCCAGACCAGCGAGGTCGTCGACGGGGAAGTCGTGTGGCGTCGCGCTGAACCTACTGTGGCTGTCGTGGAACACCCAGCGACGATGCACGCCTTCCAGCCGATCGTGGTTGGGACGATGCATCTCGATCATCGGCTCGTGGTTCCGTCACACTCGGGTGGTGGCGGTCGCTTGCTCGATTCCGACGAGCTGTTCGAACGTCATTGCGCTTACTGGCTGGAGCGGGTGAAAGGTGGCGTGCAGTGGGTAGGTGGCGGCCCGACATTCGTGCGCAATCCGTTGATCCCCGGATTCGAACCGACCGGAGTCGGTTCCAACGGGCCCGGGCTGTTCCGCCATCCCAAGTTCGTCGAACGCATGGGCGAGTACTTCAACCGGCTGCACGCCGCCAAGGGCTTCGGCACGGTGCAGTTCGTATTGCAAGGTGGAATGCCGATCGCTCCGTCACCGACCCTGTCTGGCTACGCCGACCATCGCATTCCGCATGCGCTCGACACCGATGAGATCACCTGGCTGATCCGCGAGTACGGCGAGTCGGCGGCGCTGGCAGCGGAGGCAGGCGCCGATTCGATCGAGCTGCACTCCAATCACGATGACGTGTTGCAATGGTTCCTCTCGCCGCTCACCAACCGTCGCACCGACGACTATGGCGGAAACTTCGAGAACCGCCGCCGGCTGGTGCGTGAGATCGTTGAGACCATCCGCACCAAGGTCGGCCGGCCGATCACGCTCGGCTTGAGACTGTGTCTCGACGAGATGATCGAAGGCGGGTACGGCATCGACGATTGCCAACTACTGCTGTCCGCCTTCACGGCAGACGGGACGATCGACTACTTCAGTCTTGATGTCGGGGGAAACTGGGGCACCGTCAGCTACATCCCGCCAGGCGTGTACGGAGAGGCCGAATGGGCCGAGTTGTGCGGGCAGGCCAAGCAGGCAACGCACCTTCCAGTCGTGTACGTCGGTCGGGTGTTCGATGTCGCCACGGCTGAGCGAGTACTCGCACAGGGTCACGCCGATCTCGTCGGGTTCGCCCGAGCCACCATCGCCGATCCCGAGATCGTGGCGAAGACGCGTCGCGGCGCGATCGAGTTGATCCGCCCGTGCGTCGGCGTCAACGACTGCATCGATCGCCGCACTGTCGAGGGTCTCGAGTTCGCGTGCGCCGCGAATCCGCATGCAGGCAAGGAGCACATCGGTCGGCTTCCTCCTGTCAAGCGATCGCAGCGTGTCCTCGTGATCGGTGGTGGTCCAGCGGGAACCGAGTTCGCCGCGCTCGCAAAACTGCGCGGCCACCGGGTGACGCTGTGGGAACGAAACCCCGAACTCGGCGGTCAGTTGGCCGTAGCCGCCAAAGCACGCATGAACAGTCGCTTTGCCGAGTGGATCCGATGGCAGCAGACCAGATTGCAGCGTCTCGGCGTGACAGTGGAACTGCAGCACGAAGCCACGCTCGACGACATCGAAGTGGTCGATCCCAATGTTGTGGTCGTTGCAACCGGTGCCGTGCCCCGCACTATCGACGTACCCGGCATTCACGAGCCATTCGTGCATCAGGCGGCGGCTGTGTTGCGTGGAGGCGTCGCTCTCGGCAGCCACGTCGTGGTGGTTTCGGAAGACGATCGGGCTGCGCCGTTGGCAGTCGCTGACCATCTCAGCGGGCTCGGTCATCGCGTCACCGTGACGTATCGCACGAACGGGCCGTCGCCGCTGGTCGGCAAGTACACGGTGGGTGCAATCCTGGCGCGGCTCGACAACGAAGGTGCACGTTTCGAGCCAATGGCTCGCCTTGTTGGAGTCGAACCGGGACGGGTTCACCTGGCCCACAGCTACAGCAATCGGCGATGGTCGATCGACGGTGTCGACAGCGTGGTCTTGGCATGCGGCGCAGTACCCGACAACGCGCTGTACCTATCGCTGAAGCACGTCCGGCCCAACGTTCATCTCCTCGGTGATGCATACGCTCCTCGACGCATGGTCTTCGCCACACGCCAGGCGTGGCACCTCGCGTCGGTGCTTGATTGAGCACCATCGACCTGTTGTCGTGGGAGGCAGATCCGGCTCGCCGCCGTCGGGCGTGGACGGCACTGTGTGTTGCTGCGGCGAGCATCTTTCTGTTCGTTCTCGACTCGGGGTTGCTCTCGGTCGCCTTGCCGTCGATCGAGAAGGAGTTCAGCGAGACGCCTCGCTCGATCGTGGCGTGGACCGCCACGGGCTTTCTGGTCACCCTCGCTTCGCTGCTGTTGATCGGCGGTCGGCTAGCCGATGCTCGAGGCCGCAAGCGGTACTACCTGTTCGGAGTGCTGTTGTTCGGGTTCGGATCACTGTGCACGTCCTTGGCCCCGACCGTGCCGCTGCTGATCACCGCACGTGTCATCGGTGGTGCCGGTGCTGCCTTCCTGACGTCGAGTGCACTGGCGTTGGTGTTGCCCGAGTTCCCGTTGGAGAAGCGCGGGATGATGATCGGCTGGTGGGGTTCTCTTGGCTCGACCGCGGCGATCGTTGCGCCGACAGGCGGGGCGTTGTTGACCGAGCACATCTCATGGCGGCTGCCCTTCGCGTTGATCGCCCCGATGGCGATCGCTGTCTTCGTCGTCGGGCAGCGGGTGCTGATCGAGCAGACCGACAAACCATCGAGCGCGGCGATCGACCCTCTGAGCGTCATCGTCGGTCCGCTCGCGCTCGGCCTCCTAGTGCTGGGTGTGTCCCAGGGTGGCCGATGGGGTTGGGGTTCGCCGTCCACGCTGGGTGCCTTGGTGCTGGCGGCGATCCTGCTCGTCGTCTTCATCCGTCGCTGCGCGAGCGTGGCCAACCCACTGCTCGACTTGACGATCTTCGGGTTTCCGCAGTTCCGCCTTAACGTCGTTGGTTCGGGTCTGCAGCAGATCGGGTTCTTTGCGTGGTATGTGACGACACCGTTGATCCTCAAGACCGTGTGGGGATGGTCGACGTTCGAGGCAGGTGTCGGTATGGCCCTGGGCCAGGTCGCGGCGTCGTTCAGCGCGCCATTCGGCGGTCGCTGGTCCGACCGTGTCGGCACCACTCAGCCGATCGTCACCAGTGCCGTTGTGGCCGCGCTCGGCCCGATGTGGTTCGCCGTCACGGCATCACATTCACCGCACTTCCTCACGGCGTTTCTACCCGCCTCAGTACTGATGGGCATCGGTGGTGGTATCTGCGGCACGTTGACGACCAGCGCAGCGCTGTACGACCTCCCGGGAGCCACGTTGGGGGCGGCGAACAGTGTCAACCAACTGATCCGCCGTGTGTGCGGCGTGTTCGGGGTGGCTGTCGCTGTGGCGTTGCTGGGCGAGGCCAAGGGCCCGTCATTGCTGACGCCCGCTCGACGCGTCTGGGTGATGGTGTCACTGGCCCACCTGGCGATGTGTCTGCCCTACGTCTTTCGTCGACGCACGCGATCGGTGCATCGGCGGGCGTCGGTTCAGTCGGTGTAGCGCCGGGCGTTCGGTCGCTTGCCCTTGAGCATCGTTCCGCGGAGCGTCTCGATCACATCGTCGACACGACCCTCCGGCACTCCGACGATCGAGAACTGCTCGGTGATCTTGATCGGGCCGATCTCTCGGCCGCTGAGGTTGCTCTCGTTGGCGATCAGGCCGACGAGGTCGCCGGGGCGGATGCCGACCTTGCGCCCGAGGGCGACGTAGATGAACGCGGTGCCGACGGTTCCTCCACGATGTCCCTGCGAGCCCGATCGTGGATCCTTCTGGTTGCGATCAGGACGGTCGGGTCGTGGACCGCGGTCGACCTTGTGTGAGAAGTCGGGGATCTCGGCCTCGTCGAGCGTGGCCCCACCGGCCTCATGTGCCAACTTCACGGCTGCCAACGCGATGGTGCGGATGTTGTGGTCGCCCGCCAAGGCATTGAGCACGTCGTTGTAGTCGTCGAGATCGTCCGACGCCAGTGCCTCGCGAACTGCGGCGACGGTCTGCTCGATCTGGCGAGCGCGCAGGTCGGCCACGGTCGGCACTCGCTCGATGGCGATCTTCTGCTTCGTCAGCTTCTCGATGTTGAACAGCAGCCGTTGCTCGCGTGGCTCGGCGAGGGTGATTGCTACGCCCTGTCGTCCGGCCCGGCCAACGCGACCGATGCGGTGCACGTAGCTCTCGGCAGCCGACGGCACGTCGTAGTTGACGACGTGGGTCAGGGTGTCGACATCGAGACCGCGCGCGGCCACGTCGGTGGCCACCAGGAGTTCGGCCGTGCCATCGCGAAGGCGACCCATCACACGATCACGCTGCGGTTGATCCATGCCACCGTGCAATGCCTCGGCGCGGTAGCCGCGTCCGTTCATCGTCTCGGTCAACTGGTCGACCTCGATGCGCGTGCGGCAAAAGACGAGCGTCGCCTTCGGGCCCTCGATGTCGAGGATGCGGCCGAGGGCCGCAGGCTTGTGCGCGCGCTGAACCATGTATGCACTTTGGCGAACGAGGGCCGTGCCCGGGGTTGTGTCGGTGCGACCGATCTGGATACGCACCGGGTCGCGCTGGTACTTGCGTGCCAAGGCGTTGATGCGCGCCGGCATCGTCGCCGAGAACAGCACCGTCTGTCGCTCGACAGGTGTCGCTTGCAGGATGGAGTCGATGTCGTCGGCGAAGCCCATGTCGAGCATCTCGTCGGCTTCGTCGAGGATCACCGTTCGGATCGAGCTCAGGTTCAGTGAGCCGCGGCCGATGTGGTCGAGGGCCCGACCGGGTGTGGCGACGACGATGTGCACGCCGCGATCGAGCGCCTGCAATTGCCGAAAGATCGGCTGACCGCCGTAGATCGGCGTGACCTTCACACCGAGCTCGCGGCCGTAGCGGAAGATGGCTTCACTGACCTGCATGGCCAGCTCGCGCGTCGGCACCAGGATCAAGGCTGTCGGCACGACCTTCGAGGCAGTGTCGATCATCTGCAGCGCGGGTAGGGCGAATGCTGCTGTCTTGCCGGTGCCGGTGGCGGCCTGGCCCAGCAGATCTCGACCGGCGAGCAGGTGCGGGATGGTCTGGAGTTGGATCGGCGTCGGCTCTTCGTAGCCGAGATCGTTGATCGTCTTCAGCAACTCGGGGCGCAAGCCGAGCGTGTCGAACCCGTCGCCTTCGCTGGTCTCGGGTGCATCTGCTTCGTGGCCACCGATGTCGTGGTCTGTCATGACGGCTAGCTCTCGTTAGTGAATGTTCAACGATAGAAGCCAGAACACCGAAACAGGCGTGATGCGGAGCAACGCTCAAGGGGTTCCTGGGTCACTCCGAACTCGAGGAGAGACGGCGTGAAAGTCGTAGCACTAATGGGCGCGGTGACTTTGATGTCCCTTGGATGTTGGCGGGACGTCTGTTGGCAGGCGTCCTCGTACCGTGCCGAGTGCCTACTCAGTACCTCACACAAGGAGACAACATCATGAAGAAGTCACTCATCTGGATCACCGCCGGAATCGCCGCCATTGGATTCGGCGTTCCTGCATTCGCCGCCCACGGCGACTCACCCAGCGACATCGTTCCGGCACGGGTCACGATTGCTACACCTACGCCGGTCAATGCCGGCGACGACAATGTCACGACGAACAGTGTCGAAGACAACGTCACGACGAACAGCTTCGCTGACATCAGCGGGCCGTGCGACGAGGCTGAGCATGCCACCGACCCGAGATGCACCCGCGTCGACGTTGCGGTCACCGAAGACTCTGTCGATGACAACGTCGCGACGAACAGCGTCGAAGACATCAGCGGGCCGTGCGACGAGGCCGAGCACGCAACTGACTCGCGCTGCACCGGCATCGCTGGCACCTCCACCGTTGACGACTCCGACCACGACGCCAACGACGACATCTCCGGCCGCCATGGCGGCAACGACGACTCCGGCCACGGCAGCGATGACGACTGAACCTCGTCGACAGATTCCCCCGATGGAGCGGATGGCGCTGCGGCGTCATCCGCTCCGTTCGCGTTTGCCCGATCGGCTCAGGCGGCAGCGATAGCGGGCGCGGCGAGTTCGATGTCGAGGCGTTGCAGGCCGCGGAGCATGAAGCTGGGGTAGTAGCTGTAGTCGTTGGTGTCGCTCAAC